>JALYUS010000596.1 GCA_030853625.1 Chloroflexota bacterium | reverse complement strand
CGGCGGCTTGCAGGATGCGCGCGAGGGCCATCGTCGTGCGTTGATTGCGGCTATCGAAGGAGCCGAGGCAGCCGACAAAGAAGAGCACTTCAACCTCTTCGTCGGCTGCTGCCGCTTCGCCCATGATCCGTACCGGCTGCGCCATCTTCTTCGTCCACGCGTCGCGCTGACTCGGCGGGAACTGGTACGGGCTACTGAGGCGTTCGAGGTTGTTGAAGACATTGGTCAGTTCGTCGGGAAACTCGCTCTGCTCCAGGACGAGGTTGCGGCGCATGCCGACGATCAGCGGCACATGCTCAATGAAGACCGGACATTGCTCCATGCATGCGCCACAGGTCGTGCAATCCCAGAGTTCTTCCGTGCTGACGACACCGCCAATCAACTCGCGCTCCGGCCCCTCGCCCCAGCGAAAGCGCGCCGAGTTCTCGCCCTCGCCGAGTTCGCCGGAGAAGATGCCGCCGCTGTCCGCCATGTAGCCGCCGATCTCCAGAATCAGATCGCGCGGACGGAGTGGCTTGTCCGTGTTGAAGGTCGGGCAGAATTCGAGGCAACGGCCGCAATGCATACAGGCATCGAGATTCATCAGTTGCGCCCAACTGAAGTCTTCCAGTTTCGCGATGCCGAACGATTCCGCCTCCTCCAGATTGGCGATTGGCGTCAGTTCACCCATTGGCCGGAGGCGCCGGAAGAAGACATTGGCGAGGCTCGTGAAGGGGTGGATCATCTTGCTGTAGGCGAAGTAGGCGAGGAAGGCGAAGGTGGTCAGGAAATGGCTGAACCAGTTCACCTGATGGAGCGCCCGCAGCCAGCCGTCCGACAAACCGCGCAGCGGGATGGCGAGCGCATAGGAGACGAACGACCATTTCGCCCATGCATCGTGCTGGACACCGAGGCGAAGCGCGCCGAGCACATAGCCTTGCACCGTGAGAATCACGAGGAACGAGAGGATGACGAGATCGTCCGCGCTCGTCTCTTGTTGCTTCGGGCGGACGACAAGACGGCGATAAAAGGCCATCAGGACGCCCGCGATCAAGAGCAGCCCGGCAAGATTCATTGCCAGTTTGTAGCCCAGGTAGAAGTTCCCCCGGTAGAAACTGTAGTGGAAAATCGGCACGGTGATGTCGTCCTCGATCATCACGATGAAGGTGCCGATCAGGAGCGTCACGAAGCCGACGAAGATGAAGAGGTGCATCAGCCCGCCGTAGCGGTTGCGCCGCCGGACGATCCGGCCATGCAGGATACTCTGCGTAATCGCACCCCGGAGCCGTCTGCCCCACTGGTTGAAGCGGTCTTCCGGCTGCCCGATGCGCCACATCCGCACGCGGCGCGCGAGGCCGTAGGCGAGGAAACCGACCGGGATAATCAGCAGCGCGTAGACCGCGATCTGCCCGAGCGTGTGGACATTCCATTCGATCTGCCGTGTCGGCGTCACGATTGCTCCCCTGTCTGTACGACGGGCGATTCCCGGAGGGTACGCGTGGCGTGCTGCGTGGCGCGCAGGGCGATCATGGTGCAGAAGATTGTTGCCGCGAGGAGAAAGACGCCGATGATCGCGCCTGCTGTCAGCAGCCCGCCGCTCCGATTGCTCTCGCCCGCGAACAATCCGATCAGCGCCGCGACGAGCGCGAGCACGACCGGGAGAACAAGAATCACGGCGGCGATGATCGCGATGGTCATTCGTTGCGCGCGCAGCCATCCATGTACCTGCTGGCGGCGCGGCTCGATGAAGGCGATAAGCGCGCCGAGCACGACCCCGCCGACGGTAATCAGCGTCGCCCCAACGATTCGCGTCCAGCCCCACCCCGCAATCGCGCCGACGACAATCAGCAGGACGCCGACGGCGACGACCGCACTTGATCCGTAGATCAACCGGCGTTGCCGCGCTGTGTCATCGGACCAGACTGCCGCGAATTTGGTCACATTGCTCCTCTCAGATTGGTGGTAACAGGCTTTTCAGCCTGCTACCACCTTCTTTCATGTCCCTACCCGATTGCTTCCGTCAACTTCGGCACGATCGCGAGTGCGTCGCCGACGATGCCGAGATCGGCGAGTTCGAAGATCGGCGCATCGGGATCGTTGTTGATGGCGATGATGTACTTGCTGCCGCCCATCCCGGCGATATGCTGGATCGCGCCGGAGA
>JALYUS010000594.1 GCA_030853625.1 Chloroflexota bacterium | reverse complement strand
CACATGGCGGTGTCGGACGCGACGCGCGGCATGCTCGGCGCGCGGGAATTCGCGCGCATCAAGGATGGCGCGACCTTCATCAACGCGGCGCGCTCCGCCTTGCTCGATACGCCCGCACTCGTGGCGGAACTGCGCAAGCACCGCTTCCACGCCTTCCTCGATGTCTACGACAGCGAACCGCTCCCGCTCGACGACCCGCTCCGCTCGCTCCCAAATGCCTTTCTCACCCCGCACATCGCGGGCGATACCATCGGCATGTTCCACCGCTGCGCCCGCATCGCCATCGAACGGCTGCGCGACTATTTCGAGATTCGTCGGTAGAGGCGATCTTCTTGTGAACGATGCGACTCGACCGGCGTGAACGAGTGTAATCTGGCACACAGATGAGCGGGGGCGTCATTCCTTCGCGTTGAGCCAGTCGAGGGCGACAGCGGCGGTCCAGGATTGGTCGAGGGAGCCGAGCGGTTCGCCGGTGAAGGGTTCATAGTATTCGCCAAAGAGTCCGTCCGCGAGTTGATCGAGCGATACCTGACGCAGATGCACGGCCCGTTCGGTCTCCCCGGCCTGCACGAGCGCCCACCAGAAGAGCCAGTTCATCACCGGCCAGGTAGGGCCGCGCCAGTAGCGGCGGGGATCGAAGGCGGGGTCATCCGGGCTGGTGCTCGGCGGCACCGGCCAGCGGAGGTGCGGATGGCCCAGCCACGCCGGAGAATCAAGCGTCGCGAGGATCGCCGCGCGCCGCTCCGGGGAGAGATGCCCGGCGATCAGCGGCGCGAAGCCGCCCATCACCTGCACGCGGATCGGCGCTCCGGCCCGCAAGTCATAGTCGAGGCAGAGGTTCAGCGCCGGGTCCCACCGCTCATCCAGACCGCGTAACCCACGGTCGCGCCACTCGGTGATGAGCGCCCGATCCGCATCGGGCGCGTCAATGATGTCTGCGATTTCCACGAGGGCGTCGTTCGCGGCGACGAAGATCGCGCTGAACCAGACGCCCTTGACGAGGAACGGGTTCGTCCGGTACGTCGTCGCCTCATCGTAGCGCCCCTGTTTCATCACCTCGACAATCCAGAGGTAGCGGTCGTATTCCGCCATTGTCGGGCGCATGGACGGATCGGCATGTTTAAGGTCGTGCCGCTCGTAGGGTGGCAAATCCCCCACGGTGATCGCTGCCAGCGGCGCGTCCCATGCAGGCGAGTTATCCGCCCCGCTCTCCCACGGATGATAGATCGTCACGAGGCCGGATTGCTCCGGGTCGCGGTCGGTCGCGAGGTAGCGATGCCAGGCGAGCAGGCGCGGGTAGAATTCTCGCAAAAAGGCGGTCGCATCGCCCTCCGCCTCCGTGCCGCGTGCGGTCTGCCAGATGTACTGGGCGGCAATTGCATGGACAGGCGGCTGACACATACCGCTCGTCTGCACACCGGCGGGTGCGGCGGGCGCGGTTTCGGTTCCCCAGCGCGCGTGATCCGGGAAGTAGCCGCTCGCCGCCGGATTGAAGACGATGTGTGGCGTCATCCCCGTCGTCCACTGCGCGGCAAAGAGCATGCGCAACTCCTGCGCAGCGCGGCGGGTATCGAGATGCGCGAGGCCGATGGCAATAAAAGCGCTATCCCAACTCCACTGGTGCGGGTAGAGCCGGGGAGCGGCCTTCGTCCAGCCACCGAGATCGTTCTCGCGCAATATCTCCGCCGCACGGACGGCGATCTGCTCTGGTAATCCGCCGAAGGCTTGATTCGATGTGCTCATTTGCTCGTAATCTCCCGGTGCGTTTCTGGATCGAACCAGCGCAATTTGTCCCACTCCGGCTGCAACCAGAGCGCGCCGTTCGTCTCGATTGGGAAGTCCGTCCGCGTCAGTACCTTGACGCGCTGATCGCCGACGACCGCCGTAATGAGCAGGTTCGCCCCAACCGGTTCAATCACCTCGGCACGGGCGGCGAGGGCATCCGTGACGGGTTGCAGACCGGCCTGGATATTCTCCGCTCGGATGCCAACGAGTACGTCGCCATCATGCGCGGCGGCCAGCCCGGCAGGTGCATCAAGGAGATGCTCGCCGACGGCGACACGCGCGCGTCCATTCGTGTGGTCGAGCCGCCCGCGCAGGAAGTTCATCGGCGGGTTGCCGATGAAACTGCCGATGAACTCGGTCGCCGGATTGGTGTAAACCTCCATCGGCGTGCCGCACTGGACGATCTCGCCCTCGCGCATCACAGCGATCCGGTCGCCCAAACTGAGCGCCTCGACCTGATCGTGCGTGACGTAGATCGTCGTCGTTTTGATCTCCTGCACCAGTCGCTTCAGTTCGCTGCGGAAGTTGAGCCGCAGGAGCGCGTCGAGATTGGAGAGCGGTTCGTCCATCAAGAGCACCGACGGCTCCATGACGATCGCGCGCGCCACCGCGACACGCTGCCGCTGCCCGCCGGAGAGTTGCGCCGAGAAACGATCGAGGTACGGCGTCAGTTGCAGGA
>JALYUS010000588.1 GCA_030853625.1 Chloroflexota bacterium | reverse complement strand
CATCGGGGCATCCTCTCGGTGCGGGGAGCGCAATCGCGCGATCCACGATGCCTCTTTATATCCCCTGCCCCCCCTCGCCCCGCAAAAACGCGAGGCGCACCCGCAACGCACCCCCGTAGTCACTTCGCGGTAGATTTGTGATTAGGACTACGCCAGAACAGCCAAGCGGAACGCTGCGGGGAGTTGCGAGGTCATCATCCTGCACATCGGTGATCGTGTGTGCGTACAGTTTCAGGGTGATTGCGGGGTTCGCGTGACCGAGACGGCGCGCGACGCGAGCGACATCCCATCTATCCATCAGCAGATGCGTGGCGTGCGTGTGGCGCAAGTCGTGGATGTGAAAGCGGGGTAGCCGGTCGTCATCCCCTTCCGCCGAATCGTTCGCCTTCTTGATGATCGTGTAGAGGTTGCGGAGCGCGTTCGAGGGCGTAAGCGGCCCGCCCGTTTCACTGGCGAAGACGAGGTCGCAGTCGCTCCACTCAGTACCCGCCGCTTGCCGTTGGAAGGTCTGCCGGTCATGGTGCGTGCGCAGTGCCGCGACGGATTCAGGGAAGAGGGTGATTGTGCGCAAGGCGGCGGGTGTCTTCGGCGTTGTGAGATGCACCTTGCCGTTAATTTCCTCGATACACTGCCGGACGCGCGCCTGTCGTTTCGCAAGGTCAACGTCCTGCCACCGCAGCGCGAGCACTTCGCCGCGTCGCATGCCGGTCTGTATCACAAAGGAGCCACAAGGGGCTGTTGTCCTCGAATGCCGTAATCTGGGATTCGCTTTCGGTGCCACTTTCGTCCTTGAACAACACGTTGTAGTTCCGGTTCGAGTTGAACGGCGGATCGAGATAGATCAAGTCCACGCTGGCGCTGGCGATGTATTCGCGCATAATTGCCAGGTTATCGCCGTAATACAGCGTGCTCCCCGCCCCGCCTTGCTCTGGCACGTTCGGCCCTTTCCTCGTTCGCGTTCGTACACGTCTGTTGCGAGTATACGCTGTGGCAGATTTTTTTCACGGCATGATAACGGGATTCCCATTGGGCACACCGGCACCCCAGGGTTCGGTTCTTTCATCGCGTATCCTGTGCTATACTGCCCCAACGGCACGGGGATACCCCGCGCTGATTACACACGCCATCCGGTCGGCGCAGGGTCCCCATCGTGGGTGCTGCCGGGCAACGAGGGTGGCGGAGGAACAACCACATCAGGAGGGCTTTGGCATGGCAACGGTACTGCAGACTCAGTATGACCCCGCGAGCACGATGCAGGTGATGCGTCAACTGCTCGAATCGGGTGTCCACTTCGGTCATCAGACGAAGCGGTGGAACCCGAAGATGCGTCCCTACATCTTCAGCGAGCGCAACGGCATCCACATCATTGACCTCCAGCAGACGGCGGAGGGAATGCGCCGCGCGCAGGACTTCGTCACCGGCATCACCGCGCACGGTGGCAAGGTGCTCTTCGTCGGCACGAAGAAGCAGGCGCAGGAAATCGTCGCCGAGGAGGCGAACCGCGCCGGGATGAACTACGTCAATAAGCGCTGGATGGGCGGCACGCTCACCAACTTCGTCACGATCCGGGCGCGGCTCCGCCGCCTCGTCGAGATCGAGGAGATGGAGAACAACGGCGCGATCCTCGCCTTGCCGAAGAAAGAGCAGACAAGTATCGAGGCTGAAAAAGAGAAGTTGGAGAAGACGATTGGCGGCATGCGCGGCATGACCCGCCTGCCCGAAGCAGTCTTTATCGTGGACCCACGTCGCGAAGAACTGGCGGTCAAGGAAGCGACCCGCCTCGAAATACCCATCGTCGCGATGGTGGACACGAACTCCGACCCGGATGTCGTCAACTACGTCATCCCGTCGAACGACGACGCGATCCGCTCCGTACGCCTGCTCACCAAGACGATGGCAGACGCGGCGCTCGAAGGACGCGGCCAATATTACGCCGCCACCGCGCGCCGTGAGGAGCCGCAGCAGACCTATCAACTCGACGCGGAAGACCTCGATGCCGCTGCCGCCGAAAAGGGCGATGCGCCCCCGGCAGGCCGCTAACCGACTGACCGATTGAGACGAGACATTGAAAGGGGAACCGACCGTTGAGCGTGACGATGGACCAAATTAAGCAACTGCGCGAGAAGACCGGCGCGGGGATCATGGATTGCAAGCGCGCCCTTGAAGAAAGCGGCGGCGATCTTGACAGCGCGGAAGTCATCTTGCGCAAGCAGGGCATGGCGTCGGCGGCGAAGAAGGCCGGGCGGGCGGCGAATCAAGGGCTGATCTTCCAGTACATCCACGGTGGCCGGATCGGCTGCCTGCTGGAACTGAACTGCGAGACGGATTTCGTCGCGCGCACCGATGATTTTCAGCAACTTGGTCGCGACATATCGCAGCACATCATCGGCATGATGCCGCAGTATGTCCGCGCGGACGAAGTGCCGGACGATCTGCGCGAGCGCGAGCGCCGCATCCATGACGGCTCCGATGAGGAAGTGGACCGCAAACTCGTCCTGATGGCGCAGCCCTTCGTGCGCGATCCGAAGAAGACGATTGGCGGCATGGTGCAGGAGGCGATCGGTAAACTCGGCGAAAACATCGTCATCCGTCGCTTCACCCGCTACGAAC
>JALYUS010000573.1 GCA_030853625.1 Chloroflexota bacterium | reverse complement strand
CCTCACTCGGCTGCGGCAACCCGACCGCACTTGCCTCACTCGCACCGGGCGAGACGGTGCTTGATCTCGGCTCCGGCGGTGGGATAGATGTGCTTCTTTCCGCCCAGCGTGTCGGGCCGACGGGCACGGCGTACGGCCTCGACATGACGGATGAAATGCTCGCTCTCGCCCGCGAGAACCAGCGCGCAGCGGGCGTCGCGAATGTCGAATTCCTCAAGGGGCAAATCGAGGCGATCCCGCTGCCAGCGAGCAGCGTGGATGTCATCATCTCCAACTGCGTCGTCAACCTCAGCCCGGACAAGGACGCGGTGCTGCGCGAGGCATTCCGCGTCCTCCGGCCCGGTGGCCGGGTGGCGATCAGCGATGTCGTGATCCGCGACGCCGAACCCGGCGAACTAGCGATCCCCGACGCGATGCGGCGGGATGTCGAGTTATGGACGGGATGCATCGCCGGTGCGCTCGACGCGCGGGAATATCGGGACAAACTCGCCGCCGCCGGTTTTTCCGCAATTGCGATAGAGGAAGTGCGGCGCTATACCGTTGACGATCTCCGTGGCGATTGCTGCGGCGAGAGCGGCACCTCTGACCCAGAGTTCGCGCTGACTGATGCCGAGGCGAGTCGCTTCATCAGCGCCTTTGTCCGGGCGGTCAAGCCGTAATGGGTTCGTTGATCGCGGTGCGTGGTTCGTCGTGGGGCATTCCTCCGCGAACCACGAACCACGAACCACGAACCATCTGTGCATTTGCACAGGTTACGATGCCGTATTCAGGTCGGCTGCATCTGTCCTCATGACCGTACCTTCGCTACGCTGCGAAGCAGCAGGCCGACGTTTCTCGCGTGAAAATGGGCATCGGCCGTCGTTTCGCTGGTTTCTGTGCGTGAATGCGCCCGTAATGCTGTGAAGAGGTGGTAACCATGGCAGGAGACGTGACGGTGCGTCCGGCGACATCGGCGGACGCGGCAGCAATTGCCGAAATCTATAATCAGGGGATCCGCGCGCGCATCGCCACTTTCGAAACGGAGGAACGCACGCCGGAGGAACGCCGCACCTGGCTTGCCAGCCATGACGACCGACACCCGGTCGTCGTGGCGACAATCACCGAGGGTGGCGCGGCGCGCGTCGTCGGCTGGGCCGCGACGGATGGCTACCGGACGCGCGCCTGTTATGCCGGGGTTGCGGAGTTCTCCGTCTACATCCACGAGCAGTATCGCGGTCGCGGCGTCGGCGTCCTGCTCCTCAACGGGCTGATCGACGCGGCAGAGCGCGTCGGGCTATGGAAACTGCTCTCGCGCGTCTTCCCGGAAAACGTCGCCAGCCGGGCCCTGTGCGCCAAAGTCGGCTTCCGCGAGGTCGGCGTCTATCAGAATCATGGTAAACTCGATGGCGTCTGGAAGGATACCGTCATCGTCGAACGCCTCATCCCGGCGAATCTGACGTAGCCACGTTGTTCGGAAGGAAGAGCGGCAATGCGCGTGCGGCGTCGGCTGTATTACGGGTGGGTCCTGCTGCTCGCGCTTGCCTGCACGCAGGTCGTGTCGTGGGGCATCCTGTATTACGGCTTTTCGGTCTTCCTCAAGCCGATGGGAAACGACCTCGGCTGGTCACGCGCGGCGATGACCGGCGCCTTCTCGCTCGCCCTCGCCTGCTCCGGGGTGGCGGGGCTGTTCGTTGGGCGGTGGGTGGACCGGCATGGCCCACGGCTCTTGATGACGGTGGGATCGTGCGCGGCGGCGCTGCTGCTGCTCGCGCTCTCGGTCGTGCATACGCTCCCGCTCTTCTATCTCATCTGGGCGGCGCTTGGTGTGACGATGGCGGCGATCTTCTACGAACCCGCCTTCGCGGCGATCGCCACCTGGTTTTCGCGCTACCGCGCGCGCGCCCTGACAATTATTACGTTCGTTGGCGGCTTCGCGAGCGTGATCTTCATTCCGCTGATCTCCCGGCTGATCCGCACGCAGGGCTGGCGAGCGACCTTTGTCTCGTTGGCCGTTATCCTCGCCGTCACGACGATTCCGTTGCACGCGCTTATCCTCCGTCGCCGCCCGCACGATCTCGGCTTACTGCCCGATGGCGGCGCGCTGCCGCCCCCAACGACCGCCGCACCGGCAGCGATCCAGCCGAGTGTCCGGGCGCGTGACGCATTCCGCAGTGCGTCGTTCCGCTGGCTCACGGGGGGGTTCTGCCTCGCGTTCGTCACCAATGTCGCCGTGACGGTCCACCTCATCCCCTATCTGACGGACCACGGCTTCAGTACCGGATTCGCGGCGACAGCGGCCGGTCTGATCGGCATCCTGGCCTTGCCGGGGCGACTGATCTTCACGCCGCTCGGTGGGCGCATCCCACGCCGGTATGTCGCGGCGGGCATTTTTCTCTTCCAGACGGTCGGTCTCGTGATCCTCGTGACCATCTCATCAACCGCCGGGGTAATCGCCTTCGTTATTCTCTTTGGCATCGGTTTCGGCGCGATCACCCCGGCCCGCGCCGCACTCGTCGCCGAGATGTACGGACCGCGGGAATACGGCACAATCAGCGGCGTGCTCGCGCTCTTTGTCACTGGCGCGCGGGCGGCGGCGCCCGTCAGCGTGGGGCTTCTCTACGCCTTTTTTGGCCGGTACGAGCCGGTTTTCTGGATCCTGATCGTCATCTCCATCCTCGGCATGGGCGCGATCCTGCTGATCGAGCGCGACCTGCCCGCGCCCGCCCACGCGGACGGCATCACCGCGCCGGTTTGACGCCACGCACGCGGAATAGCCTGTCGCACATCGCGTTCTTCGTATCGGGTGTGCCAATCACAGGAAAGGATGCATGGCGATGAATACCGCGACGACACCGACGTTTCCGACCGGCCCGGCAATTGGCGAGGTGTTCCCCGACTTCACCCTGCCCGATCAGCACGGCAATCCTGTCCATTTCTCCAGCGCGCGGGGAGGCAAGCGCGCGATGATCGTCGTCCATCGCAGCGCGTCGTGGTGACCGTTCTGCAAAGCGCAACTCGTGGAGTTGCAAGGAAACCTACCGACGCTTGAAGCGAGCGGGATCGTCCCCTTTGCCCTCAGTTATGACACACCCGAGACGCTCCGCGCCTTCGCCGCCGCACGGGGCATTACCTATCCGTTGCTCTCCGATGAAGGGAGCGTCTTCATCCGCGCGCTCGGCATCCTCAACACGACGGTCGAGCCGGCGAACGAGCACTTCGGCATCCCCTACCCCGGCGTCTATTTCATCGGCACGGATGGGCGGGTCGAAGACAAAGTCTTCCATGACGGCCACCGGACGCGCGACGCCGCCGCAACGGCGTTGCGGGAGCATTTCGGTCTGACCGTTGCGGGCAATGGGCCACGGGAACAGCAAGAAGGGGACGGCATCGTCGCCATCGCCTCGCTCGACACCGGCCTCTTCGTGCGCGGGGAGCGGATCGGACTACGTGTGACGATTCAGATCGCGCCCGGTATCCACCTCTACGGCCAGCCGCTGCCGGACGGGTACATCCCGACCACGGTGGAAATGACCGTGCCGGAGACGGTGACGGTCGAGCCGGTGCAATACCCGCCGCCGCACACGCTGCACACCGACTGGCTCGACGAGGAACTGTCGGTCTACGATGGGGCAATCACCCTGACGTCCGCGCTGATCTTCACCGAACAGCGCGAGGACCTGACCATCACGGCGGCCCTCCACTACCAGGCATGCACAATGGATGAATGCTTCCTTCCCCAGCGGCTCACCTTCCAATTACCGATGACCTTCCAGCCATTCACCTGAGCAGAGGATCAGTACTCACTCCTTCCCCTTTATGGTGCGCAGAAGAGGTAGATGAGTTCCTTGATATGCGCGAGGGCGTCGGAGAGGCGCACGCTCTCATTCGCGCCATGCGCGCGGCTCTCGCGCTGCCGACCGAGGCCGACGGTGGCGATTTGATCGGTGCCAATCGTCTCCGCGACATTTGCCATGTCGGTCGAACCGCCACTGCCGGTGCGGTGAAAGTCGGCGTCGGTGTAGCCGTGGAGGCGCTTCATGATCGTGACGAGTTTATTGGCGAGCGGGTGATCCGCGCTCTGGTAATAGGCGGGATACGCCTTCATAAACGAGACTTCCACCGCTTTCGCCCGGCTCCGCTCCTGCCCGCGCTCGACCGCCGCGCGGATTTCGCCTTCGACATCCTCATAGCGTTCTTCAGGGATGAAGCGACGGTTGACGACGAGGGTGCAGGTCGCGGGGACGATATTGGATTTGACGCCCGCATGGATGATGTCGAGATTGAACATCGGGCGGAGATGATCGGGGGCGTTCGGCGCGGGGGCGAGGGGCAGGGCCGACCGGCGCGCCTCGACGGTGCGCTTGAGGGCGAGCAATTCGACCATGATCGGCACGGCCTCCTCGATCGCGTTGATGCCGTTGTAGTTCGCCCCGGAGTGGCACGATTCACCGATGACGGTGATCGTCACGTCCACGGAGCCATTGGAGCCGAGGCGCAACACGGGGTCCTGCGACCCTTCCATGCAGAGCACGGGGGCATGGACATAGCCGTGCTTGGCGAGATGCCAGATGCCGGGATAGACGCCGATCTCCTCGTCGGTGCAGATGCAGGCGGTGAGATCCCAGACCGGCTCCAGGCCGCGATCGCGAATCACATCGAGAGCGGTGAGAAGCGAGGCGATCGTGCCCTTCATGTCCGCGACCCCGCGCCCGTAAATGCGTCCGTCGTGCATCTCAGCGCCGAAGGGATCGTAGTCCCACTGCTCCTCGACGGGTACCGTGTCCATGTGCGCATAGATCGTCAGTGGCGGCTTGCCCGCTTTGCGCGTCGCGACGAGATTGACGCGGTCGCCGTCGAGGGGCAGCGGAATCGCGTCAATCAGTTCACGGGGGATGACGACGCGCTCCGTCGTGAATCCCGCCGCCTCGAACTGCGGCGCGATCAGGTCCACCAATGTATCGTAATTGCGGCCGGGCGGGATGGTGTTGTCTACCCGGATGATCTCCCTGAGCCGCGCGAGAAAGGCGTCCTGCCGCGCGTCCACTGCCGCAAAAATCGCGTCCCAATCTACTGGTTGCCCCGTCGTATCCACTGCCATCATATACCTCCGTCACGCATCGCGTGCCAGCCAGTAACCCGATACGCCACCGAGTATCGAGCCATTTCGATCGCCATCGCGCAAGTATACGGCACGATGGCGATCGCGGGCATTCACCGGTTCGTGCCGTTTGCGCCCCGCATCGCCGCGTCCTATGATGATCGAACCAGGAACGCCGCACGACAGAAAGGGCATGAGACATGACAGCGACCGCAACGGAGACGTATCAGCACATTCTCGTGACGACGGATGGTGCCGTCGTCACGGTGACGATGAACCGCCCGGAGCGGCGAAACGCGCTCTCCCTCGCACACATGGAGGAGTTGATTGCGTGCTTCACGGCGGTCGGGCAGGACAAGGCGGCGGCGGTTGTCGTTCTGCGCGGCAATGGCCCCGCCTTCTGCGCCGGGCACGATCTCAGCGAGATGATCGGGCAGGAACCGGGCGCGTACCGGCATATCTTTGCCGTCTGCTGCACGCTGATGGAGACGATCCAGGCCATCCCGCAGCCCGTGATCGCGCAGGTCCATGGCATCGCCACCGCCGCCGGTTGCCAGTTGGTCGCGACGTGTGATCTCGCCGTCGCCGCCGAGGAGGCGCGCTTCGCCACGCCGGGCGTCAAGATTGGCCTCTTCTGTTCGACGCCGATGGTCGCCCTCAGCCGGGCGGTCAGCCGGAAGAAGGCGATGGAGATGCTGCTGACGGGCGCCCTCATCCCGGCGCGGGAAGCATTCGCCGCCGGGCTGGTCAACAGGGTCGTACCCGCCGCCGATCTGGAGCGCGAGACGAACGCCCTCGCCGCGACGATCGCCGCCAGTAGCCAGCTGGTCGTCGGCATCGGCAAGCAGGCGTTCTACCGCCAATTGGAGATGCCGCAGCACCAGGCATATGACTACACGATGGAAGTGATGGCCTTCAACGCCACCTTCGCCGATGCGCAGGAGGGTATGTGCGCCTTCCTCGAAAAGCGCCATCCGCAGTGGCGCAACACGTAGCGGAAGAGACCGCGACATCACGCGTCAGGAGGGCGGATGAAGGTCTATCTCGCGTCGCCGCTCGGCTTCGCGGCATCCACGAAACCGTACATGGACGACCTGGAACGGGCGCTTGCCGGAACGGGGATCGCAATCATCAACCCGTGGAAGAGCGACTTCGGCGCCGCTTTCCAGCGCGCGAATGCGATCGCCGGGCATGCGGAGCGCGTCGCAGCGCTCGGACGGGTGAACACCGAGGTCGCGCGAACGAATGAGGAGTCCATCCGAGCCTCCGACGCGGTGCTCGCCGTGCTCGATGGCGTGGACGTGGATTCCGGTACGGCGAGCGAGATGGGCTTCGCCTTCGCCCTCGGCAAGCGCGTCCACGGCCTCCGTACCGACACTCGCCTGATCGGCGACAACGAAGGCAGCGTCATCAACTTGCAAGTGCAATACTGGATCGAAGCAAGCGGCGGCAAACTCGTGCGGACGCTGGCTGAGGCGGTAGCGATCTTTCGACGTAACGAGTAGCGAAGGATCAGTCGAACGCTCTTCGCGTATACTATCCATAGGAAGGAGGACGATCATGTTTAGCAACTACGTTGCCGCCGCGATGCGCCACGCCACCTACGAAATCATTAGCGATCCCGAACCATACTACGGTCATATCCCGGAACTGCACGGCGTCTGGGCCACTGGCAAGACCTTAGCGGCATGTCAGGATGAGTTGCAATCGTCGCTCGAAGATTGGCTGGTACTGGGCATCGCGCTGCATCACGACATCCCGCCAATTGACGGCCTCACGCTCACCTATTCACTCTCGGCTGCCGACTGATGCCGTCGAACGGCCCGATCAAGCGACGTGACCTGATCGCCACCCTCAAGAAATTCGGCTTTCACGGTCCATACAAGGGCAGCAAGCACGATCACATGGTGCGCGGTACACAACGCCTGAAAATTCCCAACGAACACCATCAGGATATTAGCCTTGACCTGCACAAGCGCATCGTCATCGAGGCGGATATAGACCCACGCGAATGGCGCGACGCCTAGAGCCTTTATGGACTTGGCGTCGGTGCGGTACACTCCGCAGTATAAACACGCGACGCAAGCGCGTTCCCACGGGCGTGCCGATGCGCATCCTGCTGGACTGGACTCCACCGATGATCCGACGTATGGCACTCAGATTGGTTAGAGCGGATTTCGTACTTACTGGACCGGTCTATCATCAAAATCGCTTGCCCTGCAAGCAGAAACATCGGGTCAATAGAATCTCAAACCGCTCTAGCGACCGGTCACAACCAGATAACCGGCAAGAGCCAGGCCGAGGAGGATGCTCGCAACTACCACCGACCAGATCAGGCCGTGCCGCTTGCGATAGATATTCTCGTCAATCTCGCGCTCCGTCTGGAAAAAACGAAGCGCGGCGATGATCACGAGCGTCGGTCCCAGCAGGATCAGGACCACCCCGATCCATTCGGTCAACCGCCCCGGATGCGCCGATGCCGACTGCCCGCTCGTTTCGCGCAAGAAGAGGCCGAAGCGGGCGACGACGAAGCCGAAGCCCGCAGCAGAGAGGCCGAGGCGCACCCATGAGAGCAACGTGCGCTCGTTAGCAAGGTGATCCCGGACGTGCGATGTCGGCGGCGGTTGCGGATGTTCGTCCGATGGATGCACCGATGCACGATCCTTCCCCTACGTGGCCGTCGTGTCATACCGCGCATCTCGGAGAGCACCGGCCCACCAACGGTGGCGTTGATGACCCTCGTCACGGCGCGGTTCGCCGGTGAAACGACCGCGTGCTATCGCCGTCGCAGGCGCGGATCGAGCGCGTCCCGGAGGCCGTCGCCCATCAAATTGAAGGCGAGGACGGTGATAAAGATCGCCAGGCCGGGGAAGAGCGTCAGCCACCACGCGCCGTTCAGCAGTTCCGTCTGCCCCTGTTGCAGCATGTTGCCCCACGAGGGCGTCGGAATCTGCACGCCGAGGCCGAGATACGAGAGCGCCGCCTCCAGCAGAATCGCGGAGGAGAGCCAGAGCGTCGCCTCGACGATAATCACGGCGAGTGTGTTCGGGAAAAGATGCCGCCGGATGATCTGCGCCGGGGTCGCGCCGATGGCCCGCGCCGCCGTAACGAATTCCTGATTCCGCAGCGAGAGGAACTGCCCGCGCACGAGCCGCGCCGCGCCCGGCCACGAAGTGAGGCCAATGACGATCACGGTCGTCTTCAGGCTCGCCGTGAAGAGCGCGGCAGCGGCGATGAGCAGCAGAATCTGTGGGATGGACAAGAGAATGTCTGTGAAGCGCATAATCAGCGCGTCCACCCAGCCGCCGAAGAAACCGGCGATCGCGCCGAGCGCCGTGCCGACGCTCATGATAATCAGCACGGCGGTGAAGCCGACGCTGAGTGAGACGCGCGCCCCGACAATCAGGCGGGCGTAGACATCGCGTGTGTTCCGATCCGTTCCCAGCCAGTGCTCGGCGGAGGGCGGCCTGGAGCGAAAGCCCGCGTTCTGAATATCCGGGTCGTAGCGCGAGATCAGTGGTGCGACGATGGCGACCCCGTAGAGCAACACAATCACGATCAGCCCCGCGACCGCCAGTTTATTCTCGCGGAACCGGCGCCATACGACGCTCCGACGCGGCTGCATCGTCCCCAGTCCGCGTTCCTCGGCCTTGAGCGCAATGGTCGGTCGTGAGGCGTCGGTCGTCTGTGACATCGGTGCTCCTATAACAGGCGGGAGTCGGCAGTGAACGGAGAAAGATGCTCGGATCGCTTCTGTCGTTTTCCGACGACTGCCGACTCCCCTATCCGCCCGCCGCGCCTTGCCCGGAGAGCGAGACGCGCGGATCAGCCAGCACGTACACAAAGTCTATCAGGATATTGATGAGGATGACGAACGCCCCCGCGACCATTGTGACACCGAGAATGACGGGGTAATCGCGCCGCGTGATCGCCTCGTACGAGAGGAGGCCAAGCCCCGGCCACGCGAAAATCTGCTCGATGATCACCGCGCCACCGAGGACGCGCGAGATTTGCAGCCCGGAGACGGTAATCATCGGGATTAGCGCATTGCGGAGGCCATGTCGGTAGAGGACGGCGCGATGGGAAAGCCCTTTCGCCCGCGCGCTCGTCATGTAATCCTGCCGCATCACTTCGAGCATGGCGGAGCGCATAAAGCGCGCGAAGTAGGCAATTGAGGGTAGGGAGAGGACGATCACCGGCATGACAAAATACTTGATCCGCCCCGGAAAGGGCGCTTCCGCCTGCCCGGTGCTGATCGTCGGCAACCAGTGCAGTTGGACGCTCAGGTAGAGTTGCAGCAGGAGCGCGAGCCAGAAGTTCGGGATGGCAAGGCCGATGAACGCGCCGATTGTCGTCGTATTGTCGAGCCAACTGTACTGCCGCGTGGCGGAGAGGATGCCGAGCGGAATGGCAATCAGCAGGGCCAGGCCGAGTGAGATGCCCTGCAACACGACCGTCGCGCCGATGCGGTCGCCGATCAGGGAAAGGACGGACTTGCTGTTGAAGGTGTAGGCCGTGCCGAGATCGCCGCGGACGAGCCGCCCGAGATACCGCGCATACTGCACAGGCAGCGGCTGATCGAGGCCGAGGTTGTGACGCGCCTGCTCGATGAAAGCCGGGTCCACATTCGGCTCGGAGATGAAGGCGCGCACTGGATCGCCGGGCGCGAGATGGATCAGCGTGAACATGACGATCGAAAGCCCGATGAGCAGCGGGATCACGATCAGCACCCGACGAATCATGTACTGCCCGATGTTACCCACGAACCGAACCCCTTATCCGTTGATGGACCAGTTCTGCAAGGCGTTGAAGATACCGCCGGGGCCGAGACTGTCGGTATAGCCGGTGAACTTCTTCTTGACGACGTGCAGGAATGGGCGATACCACGCATACCAGGTGGGCAATTCGTCCATCAGCGTCTGCTGAATCTGCGCGTAGAGCGGCTTCTGCTTCTCGATGTCTAACTCCTGCGTCGCCTGCTTGAGCAGCATGTCCACCTGCGGGTTGCTGTAACTCGAATAGTTCTGCGAGCCGTCGGTAAGGAAGATCGGATAGATCTGCGCCGGGTTCGTATCCGCACCGCCGGATGCCATGCTGGACTCGGCGACATCGAAACTCTTCTTTTGCACCCGGTCAACAGCGGTCGCATACTCAATCGCTTCCGGCGCGATTTTCCAGCCGATCTGCTGCAATTGCGCCTGCGTGTAGGTGAGAAAGTCCTCGCGCAGCACATTGCCCTTGTTCGTGATGAAGGAGATGTCCGCCGGTGGCGTACCCGCCTGCGCGATCAGCGCCTTCGCCTTGTCGAGGTCGTACGCGTAGGGTTTCAGGTCTTTGTCGAAGGCGAAGTTGCCGGGTGCGATTGGCCCAATGCCCGGCTTGCCGAGGCCGTAGAGCGAGTCTTTGGAGAACTGCGTCATGTCGAGCGCGTAGGCGACGGCCTGCCGCACTTCTTTCTTCGCCAGATAGGGATTCTTGAAACTGAAGTACCAGCCATCCGGCGACGTGAAGGGCGGGACGAGGACGGTGAGGTCCTTGTTCGCGTTCAGTTTGTCCGCGCCTGCCGGACTGGGGTAGATCGAGGCGTCAATATCGCCGGACAAGAGGGAGTTGACGAGGCTTTGCGCGTCCGGGATCACCCGGTGGGTGAACTTATCGAGATACGGGCGGCCCTTCTGGTAATAGTTCGGGTTGCGCTGCGCCACGAAATCGCCGCCGACATTCCATGAGACGAACATGAATGGCCCCGCGCCGACCGGCTTCTGGAAGAATGCCTCCTTGGATGACTTCGAGAGGTCCTTGCCCTGAAGCATCTTCATCGGTACCGGGCTGACGAAACGCATGTTGAGCAGGAAGGAGGCGTCTGGCGTGGCGAGGGTAACGGCGAGCGTCTTCGCGTCCACCACCTTGATCCCGGCGACATCGGGAGCGGCGCCGTCCACGTACTCCTTCGCGCCCTGAATGGAGATCAATTTCGGCTGTTGCGGGCTGGCGGTCGCCTTGGCGAGGATGCCCTTCATCGTGAAGGCGACATCGTCTGCTGTCAGGTCTGTGCCATCCGAGAACTTCGCGCCATCTTGCAACGTGAAGGTGAAGGTCAGGCCATCAACCTTCCACGATTTCGCCAATCCGGCTTTCGGCTCGAAGGTATCCGGCTTCAAACGCACCAACTGATCGAAGAGCATCTTGATGCGCCAACTGCCCTCGGCATCGCTGTTGATGAAGGGATTGATCGAACTCGCGTCGCCGAGTGTGCCAATGATGATCGAACCGCCCGGCTTGCCCTGCCCGGTCGCGGCGCTCGCCGCAGTCGGCGCCACTGCTGATGCGGCGGCGGTCGTCGCACCGGGCGCTGC
>JALYUS010000534.1 GCA_030853625.1 Chloroflexota bacterium | reverse complement strand
GCTGCCTACCATCAGTACAAGGAATTCACGCGCATTCTGCCAGCGCGCGCCGATTGGCATACCCGTATTCGGCAGTGCGGTCATCGTGGGGGCAGTGGTGTCGCCTTTGAGCGTCAAGGAATTGAGGGCGGTCGCTCCCTGCTGGAAAAAGGTGTTGAAGTCGTTCTCGGCGGCGGTGAAGGTAATGACATAGATCGTGTTCGCCTGCTGAGTAATGATCTGCGTGCCGTGCAACGTGCCTGCCTGGGGCGGGGAGAGCGAATAATCGTAGCGGCGCGCGGGCTGCCCGCCCACCGTGAGATTCTGGATGCCACCCGGCCCTTCCTGATAGCCCGGCAACGACTGCGCGACACCGGCACGGCTCTGTGTGACGACCTGATCGAGGTTCGTGCCCGCCGGCACGGCGACCGTGACGACATTGAAGTTGCCGTTCAGTGGCGCGGCGGCCGTGAAGACCGCACCGATCGCCGTTCCCGCCGGGAGAGTAGTACCCTGTGGCAGGCTCCCCTGCTGCCAACCCGCTGGAACGGTGAAGGTGAAGCGCCCCTGCGGATCGGCATAGGTCGTCCCTTGCGCCGCGACCGCGCCGACCGAGCAGACGCCAAGCAGTGCGACGAAAATCAGCGCCTTCCACCATCCGTATCGTGCCATCCCACCCCTCCTGTACTTTCCACACAATCGCTCGTCGGTTGCCGCTCGCAATACCGATGCCGCTATGATAGCAATAATCTCCCCGGAATATCTGTTCTTGCCTTCTCATGCCGCGCTCCGTATGCTTGTCCAGGCGGCACTCCTCTCCTGGACAACGGAGAGGGAATGAACGAGGGGGTACATGAGCGCGGTGGAACGCATCGAGGCCGACAACCTGCGCGGGCTATGGATCGTCTGGCATGACTACGCGGCGCGGGCAAATGGCCGCTGGTTCCCCGGCGCGAGCATCCCCGGCGCGCTCGCGCATGGCACGCTCTTTTGCCACGCGAACCTCAATTTCATGACCGACGATCAGCAAGTGTCATCTCCTCGTTTCGGCGCGGACGCGGGCGATTTCATCGCGATGCCGGACATGGATACGTATGCGCCCCTTCCATACCACCCCGGCATCGGGCGCGTCCTCTCATACCTCTGCACCGAGGCGGTCGAGCCGTGGGAGGGCTGCCCGCGCACGCGGCTACGGGAGATGTTAGGCGCGTTGGCGCACCGTGGCTTCTCGGCGCGGGCGGCATTCGAGCCGGAGTTCACGCTTTTTCGCACGACGGAAGACGGGAATCCGATGCCCGCCGACGCCTTTACGATGTATTCCGTCGCTCGGATGGAAGCGGAACACGACCTGCTCGATGAGATCGAAACGACGCTCGCGCAGCAAGGAATCCGCGTCGTTGGGATGGGTGCGGAATACGGTGCCGGCCAACTGGAGATCAATTTGCACCACGAGCCTCCCATCAAGGCGGCGGACGACCTGCTCACCTTTCGCGAGACGGTCAAGGCGCTTGCCCGGCGGCGCGGCCTCATCGCATCCTTCATGCCGAAGCCGTACGAGCATCTGGCGGGCAATGGCGTTCATGTCCATCTTTCCTTGTGGAATATGGAAGGTACTGAGGACCGCTCGGCAGGCAACGGCCCGCTCGGCCTCTCGATGGAAATGGTGCATTTCATCGCCGGTGTGCTCGTGCATGCCCCGGCGCTCTGCGGCGTCTTCGCGCCAACGGTCAATTCCTACAAACGGTTGCTACCCGGCTCGTGGGCGCCCGCGCACATCGGCTATGCCGCCGGGAATCGCGCCGCGCTCGTCCGCGTGCCGGGCGCGGCACGCCCCCGGATGGAGTTTCGTGCGGGCGATCACACCGCGCACCCGCATCTCGCCCTCGCCGCCCTGATCGCGGCGGGGATGGACGGGCTGGACCGCCACCTCGATCCCGGCCCACCTGCCACCGGCGACCTCGGCCATCTGCCGGACGATGCGCTGGCGATGCAAGGCGTTCGCCTCCTGCCGCGCACCGCGCACGAAGCGCTGGATGCCCTCGAAGCAGATCCGGTCGTGATGACCGCTCTCGGCCCCATCTGCGGCCCCGAACTGCTCCGCATCCGCCGCGAAGAACTAGCGCGCTACGATTGCCACGTCTCCGACTGGGAACGCGCCGTCTACCTCGAACGGGCCTAACGGGAATCGAGCACAGAGGACACAGAGGACGCAGAGCACGCGGAGGAGAGAAAGAAGAGGAGAGGGAGCAGACAACTGTTGATTCTCTCTTTTTTCCATGCTCTGTGTGCTCTGCGCTATATTCTTCTTGAAAGGGGTTGATGATGAATGAGGGGTTGCGGGAAGGGATTGGGCAGGTGGCGTTTGTGGATCACCACGTCCATGCGCCGTACAAACGCGCGCACGAAATCTCACTCGATGATTTTCGCAGGCCGTTCACGGAGGCGAGCATTCCGGCGGTCTGGATAGAGAACATCCCGACGCTGATCGGCTATCAGTGGATGGTACGGGAACTGGCGCGCCTGCTGCACTGCGCGGCGACCGAAGACGCGGTGCTGGCGGCGCGGAACGGGATGGCCGTCGTGCCGTATCACCGGCTGCTGGCGGATGCGGCAAACCTCGGCTCATGCTACGACGATGACCTCTTCGCCGCCGGGCAATGCTACCCGATTGCTGTCTGGTCGGAGATGATTCGGCGGCCCGTCGAGCGCGTGCTGCGCGTCGAGACGTTCATGGAGCAGGGATATGCGACGTGCGCAACGCTGGACGATGCGCTTGAACGACTGACGCAGGAAATTACCTCGCCCGCGCGGCGGATCGTCTCGCTGAAGAGCATCGCCGCCTACCGCACCGGCCTCGCCTTCGATCCGCCGAGCGCCGCGCAACGCCACCAGGCAGCGGAAGCATACGGCGAACGGCGCGACGCCGCCCTGCGTGGCGAGACCGGGCGCATCGCCACGAAAGCGCTCGTGGACACGATCGTCTGGACGGCGCTGGAAGCCGCCGCGCCGCAGGCGTTGCCGATGCAATTTCACGTCGCCTTTGGGGACGACGACATTATCATGACACAGAACGATCCGACGCTGATGCGCGCCCTCTTCACGCACGCGCCGTTTCGTGCCGTGCCGCTCGTCCTGCTCCACTGCTACCCATTCCACCGGCAGGCGGCGTATCTCGCCTGCACCTATCCGAATGTCTACGCGGACCTCGGCCTGACCATCCCGATTGTCGGCCCGGGCGCGGCGACGGTACTGGCGGAAACGCTCGAACTCTGCCCGACGCGCCAACTACTTGCCTCGACGGACGGCCATATGGAACCGGAGTTCCAGTGGTTCGCCATCTTCGTCTGGCGCTGGGCGCTCGCCCGCGTCCTCAGCCAGTACGTCGAGTGGGACATCCTCGGCGTCGATACCGCACGCGACACCGCCCATGCTATCCTGCACGATAACGCGACGCGCGTGTACCAAACCGATTGAACCGAGAGAGGAAAAGATTGAACGCAGAGTACACAGAGAACGCAGAGCGCGCAGAGAGAGAAAATAAAGATTTCCCCTCTGTGTGCTCTGCGTCCTCTGCGCGCTCTGCGTTAATTCCTCTCTCTTGGCGGTTTGGTGGTTAGAATCTCCTTGTTGTCGAACCGAGATGTACGGAGGGGACGATATGGTTGATCCGAAGCTGTTAGAGAAGGTGGAGTGGCGGCTGGTGGGGCCGTTTCGGGGCGGGCGATGCGTGGCGGTCGCGGGCGATCCATCCGACATGCTGACATTTTATTTCGGCTCGACGGGCGGCGGCGTCTGGAAGACGCGCGACGGCGGCGCGACGTGGCGCAATGTCTCGGACGGCTTCTTCCACACCGCGTCGGTCGGCGCGATTGCCGTTGCCGCATCCGATCCGAATGTCCTCTATGTCGGCATGGGCGAGACGACGATTCGCGGCAATGTCACGCATGGGGATGGCGTCTACAAATCGTCCGATGCGGGTGCGACATGGACGCACTGCGGCCTCACGGAGACGCGACATATCGCGAAGGTGCGCATTCATCCCACGAACCCCGATG
>JALYUS010000532.1 GCA_030853625.1 Chloroflexota bacterium | reverse complement strand
GCCGACAAGGAGCGCGAGGCGACCGACGGCCACGACGGCACCTGGGTCGCGCACCCCGGTCTCGTCCCCGTCGCGCTGGAGGCGTTCAACGAGCGGATGCCGGGCGCGAACCAGATTGACCGCAAGCGCGAGGACATCCATGTCACGGGCACGGAATTGATCACCTTCCCCGACGGGCGCGGCGACATCACCGAGGCGGGTTTGCGGACGAATGTCAGTGTTGGCATCCAGTACATTGCGTCATGGCTCGCCGGGTCCGGCGCCGTGCCGATCTTCAACCTGATGGAAGATGCGGCGACCGCCGAAATCTCCCGCTCGCAGGTCTGGCAGTGGATTCGCAATCCCGATGGCGTCCTGAACGACGGGCGGAAGGTGTCGGTTGATCTCTTCCGTGCGATCATGGCCGAAGAACTGGCGAAGATCAAAGCGACGGTCGGCGACGCGCAATACGCGGCGGTACCCTATCAGGAGGCGAGCGCACTCTTTGATCGCATCACGACCGACGATGCCTTCGTGGATTTCCTGACGCTGCCGGGATACGCGCTGCTCGATTAACACCGTTCCGGGAGAACAGAGAGGCGAACCGCCAAGCCACCAAGAGAGGGGAATTAACGCAGAGCGCGCAGAGAACACAGAGGCCGCAGAGAGGAGAAGACAAAAATGTATCCTCTGCGATCTCTGCGCGCTCTGTGTCCTCTGCGCTTTATCTTTCTCTCTGGGTCTTAGCGGTTCATTTTCCAACCGTCGCATAGAGGAAAGCGAGTGATGCCCGATGCGTCTGGTACCGTTTGCGCTCGAACGATGGATGACGACGTATGAAACGCGCGTCGAATACGACCTGGCGGAATCGGGCATCCATCCGCTGACGACCGCCGAACTGCTCGCCTTCGATGCCGAGCTGGATCGGCGCGTGCATGAACTGCTCGCTGTGCCCCTCAATTACAGCGAGGCGCGTGGGACGCACGAACTGCGCGGGCGAATTGCGGAGACCTACCGCGCTCTCACCGCCGACGATGTGCTCGTGACGACCGGGGCGATTGAAGCCAATTACCTGCTCTTCAACGCGCTCCTTCAGCCGGGCGACCGCGTCGTCTCCGTCTATCCGGCCTATCAGCAACTCTACACCGTCCCGGAGGCGATTGGCTGCGACGTGGCACGTCTCGAACTGCGTGAGGAGAGCGGCTACCGCTACGATCTCGATGCACTGGAACGGCTCGTAGACGAACGGACGCGAATGATCGTCGTCAACACGCCGCATAATCCGACGGGCGCGGCGATGTCGGCGGCGGAGTGCGCGCGCGTCTATGCGCGGGCGGAGTCCGTCGGCGCGTACATTCTCGCGGATGAGGCGTACCGCTGGCTGACGGTGGACGATCTGCCGCTCCCACCGCCCTTCCGCGATCTTGGCCCACGGGCGATCAGCGTCGGCACGCTCTCGAAGCCGTTCGGCATCCCCGGCATCCGGCTCGGCTGGATGGCGACAACGGCGGCGATCGCGGAGCGCTGCTGGTCCTACCGCGATTACACCTCACTCAGCCCCGGCGGTCTGAGCGACTATCTCGCCTGCCGCACCTTCGCGAACCGCGAGGCGATCCTCGCGCGCACCCACGCGATCAGCGCGGAGAACCTGCAAACGTTGCGCGCCTTCATCGCCGAACGCGCCGATCTGTTTTCGTGGGTGGAACCGCGCGGCGGCCTGCTCGGCCTGCTCCGCTATCACCTCGATCTGCCGTCAGAAACCGTCGCGAACCGTCTTGCCGAGGAAGAAAGCGTCATGCTCGCGCCGGGCTCGGCGTTCGGCATGGAAGGACGGCTACGCATCGGCCTCGGCACGCGACCCGACCGCTTCATCGCCGGGTTGGAGCGCGTTGACCGCTTTTTCACGCGGCTCAAGGATGCGCGTTGAACGGCGATAACGGACGAAGGTGTCCGTCGTGCGATCACCGATTGCCGCGCGCGGCGAGGCCGATAGCGAGGAACGTGAGCGCGTGCAGCAGGATAGCCGCCCCGATGCCCAGCGCCTGATCGCCGATTGTGGCGTGCGCCGATCGTGAAATGGCAACGATCGCATACCCGCCGACTGGCAGGAAAAGCGAGACGCCCGTGCCCAAACCCGGATTGTAGCGCCGCTGTTTGAGGGCGATCCCGATATGCAGAAGCCCGTTGGCGACGGCAATGTAGGCGGCGACCAGGCCAATGGCGCCATGCAGGTAGTACGCGAGATAGACCACCAGCGTGTAGACGACCCAGACCCCGAGGATATTGACGACGAGGATGACGCGGTCAATCGTCGGCGCGACGCCCGGCAGCATCCGGACGATCTCCGCCTTGAATGCGCCGTGGGCATGCTCCTCGTATTGATGGATCATGTAGACGGGCAGCAGGAGGAAGGCCAGCCAGGTGGCGAGGCCGAGCGCGCGGAAGAGCAGTGGGCTGAGAAGGAGGAAGCCGACGGCCAGTGGCAGCCCCGTCCGCGACCAGTTGCACGCGAACCAGGCGGGGAATCGGTATGCTGGTCGCATGTACACTTCTCTTCTCTGCGGACTCTGCGCGCTCTGCGCGACGTTCATTCAGTTGTCCCACGCGACGCGGGCCAGACGCTGACGCAAGAGATGATCGGCGAGGACGAGGGCGAGCATCGCTTCGAGGACGGGCACGGCGCGCGGCGCGAGGCAGGGATCATGCCGCCCCTCGACGCTGATCGGCTGCGGATTGCCCGCGCGATCAATCGTCATCTGCTCTTTTGTAATGGACGAGGGCGGCTTGATCGCCACGCGCACGATAATCGGCTCGCCCGTCGAGATGCCGCCGAGGATGCCGCCCGCATGATTCGTCGTCGTCCGCACGGTACCGTCATCGTCCATCACAAACGGATCGTTGTTGTCGGAGCCGCGCCGGTCAACGACCGCGAAGCCGTCGCCGATCTCGAATGCCTTCGTCGCGGGGACACTCATCATTCCTTTGGCAATGTCCGCGTCCAGTTTATCGAAGACCGGTTCACCAAGTCCCGGCGGCACGCCATCGGCGCGCACCTCGACGGTGCTGCCGACGCTGTCGCCCGCCGCTTTCGCTGCCTCGATCACCGCGATCATCCGCTCGGAGGCTTCCAGATCGGCGGCGCGGACGATGTTCCGCTCGATCACCGTGGGGTCGTACTCGCGGGCGACGACAGCGCCGACCTGCACGGTGTAGCCGGTGATCGTGACGCCTGCCCGCGCCAGGAGCGCCTTCGCGACCGCGCCCGCCGCGACGCGGCCAATCGTCTCGCGCGCGCTCGATCGCCCGCCGCCCCGGTGATCGCGCCTGCCGTACTTCGCCGTGTAGGTGTAATCGGCGTGACCGGGCCGGTAGAGCGCGCGGATACGCTCGTACTTGCTTGAATCGGCGTCCTCATTCCAGACCATCATCGTCACCGGCATGCCGGTCGTTTCGCCTTCGAACAGGCCACTGAGGATTTCGACGCGGTCTTTCTCCTGTCGCGGGGTGGTGACGTGTGACTGGCCGGTGCGCCGCCGGTTGAGCTCCGCCTGCACCATTTCGGTCGTGACCGCGAGGCCGGCCGGGCAGCCGTCAATCGTCACGCCGACCGCGCGCCCGTGCGATTCGCCAAACGTCGTGATGCGAAAGACCTGACCGAAGGAATTGCCGTTCACTTCTGCCGCCCTTCCATGACACCGGATTGCCACGCGGTGGCGGCACGCGCCGGGTTGATCCACGCGCCGTAAATATTGTAGTCGTTCTGATAGGTGCGCTGAAAGCCGAATCGGTGATAGAGGTGTTGCGAGCGCGTGTTGTTCGCCTGGGTGGAGAGGCCGATACGCGTCGCCCCGCCACGCGCCAGCATTCGCACCGCAAATCGGAGCGTTTCGAGGCCGTAGCCGCTACCCTGCAAGCCGGGCACGACGCCGATCCGGTCCACATGCCCCCAGCCACGGAAATGCGTGATGCCGACATAGGCGACCGGCGTCCCCCGGTCATCTGCCCCCACGTAGAGGGCAACTCCCGGTACGCCGCCGTAGGCGGCGAACTCCGCAGCGCTGTTCCACCAGAGCCACGGGAACGAAGCGTGGTCAACGGCGATCAGCGCGGCCAACTCGTCGAACCGCTCGTGCGAGGCGGCGGAGAATGCGAGCAACCCACGCGGCGGCTCCGGCGGAATGGTACGCAACTCGTAGCACAACACTTCCTGCATTAAGCCGAGACCGAGACCGGCATAGAACGATGGCTGGCGCGCCCCCGCGAAATCCGTCATGACGACGAGTTCATGCACCGGGTCGCCTTGCGGTTGACGCAGTCGTTCGAGGAGCGCCGCGCCGTTGTGGCGCGCCGAGATGTCCACGACCGCAGTGATCTCCTCCCGGTGCCGCCACGGCTCGCCGACGATATATTCTCCCGTCTCCGGCAACCAGAACGCGCGATTCGGACAGATGCGGAGATGTCGCGCGAGCGAAAGATTATCGAACGGGCTGCTCCACGGCAGATACAACATCCGGACATCGTCCGCCAGGAGGGGTTCGACGTGCAGCGCGGGTGGGGCGGTCATCGCTCGATCCAGACCGTTTCCAGGCGCAAAATGCCCATCGCGGTAATCGAAAGCCCCTTGACGTACGGCTTCACCAGCGCGTAGTCCGTGCCGTGATAGATAGGAATGATCGCGACATCGTCGAGAATCTGCTGCTGGGCCTGCCGATACAGGTCGGTGCGCTTCGTCGCGTTTTGCTCGACATTCGCCTGATCGAGGAGCGCATCCACTTTCGGGTTGCTGTAGTTGCTGTAGTTGCGCGGCGATCCCGTATGAAAGAGAGTGTCGAGGAAGTTCTCCGGGTCCGGGTAGTCCGCGACCCATGTGACGGCGAACAGCCCATAGGTGTGCGCATCCAACTCCGACAGGTAATCACCGAATGGCGACTGTTCGACATCAACATGCACGCCAAGATCGCGCTCGGCGACCGCCTTCACCATCGCCCCCAGGACCGAGCCACCGGTTCCGAACGTGATCGTGGGCAGCGTCTTTGCCGTCGCGGGGGGCAGCAGGTCTTTCGCGGTTTTCGCGTCCACAACCGGAATGGTCGCGTCCCAATTGCCGCCGGGAATCGCGGGCGGCACGATGCCCTGCGCCTGAGTCACCTTGCCATCGAGCATCACCGTGTCAACCTTTTGCCGATCAATCGTGCGGATTAATGCGGCGCGGACGTTGAAGGCGTCCAGTGGCGCGGCCTTGACGTTCACGCCGATGTACGTCGTCGAGAGCGTTGGGATGACCCGCAACTCATTCTTCACCGGCGATGACGCGACGCTGACGCGATCAACCGCCTGAATTGGCACGGTTGCGACATCAATCTTGTTGTCGTCATAGAGGTTGAGCGGGTTCGCCGCGCTCGCGCCGATCAGGATCGTCACGGTATCGAGCGTCGCCACTTGCGCATAAAACTGATCGAACCGCGCCAGCGTGATGGCGGCCGCCTTCCAGCCCGTGATCCGAAATGGCCCGGTGCCGTTTGGCTGAGTGGACCAGAGCGGGCCGCGCGTCAGATCGTTCCGGTCAATGATTGCGGCGTCGGACAGCGTCAGTTTCTGCAGGAAGTACGCTTTCGGTGCGTCCAACACCACCATCACGGTGAGCGGGTCGAGCACGCGAATACCGGCGACATCGCGCGTGCGCCCGTTGATGCGGTCGAGGCAGCCGAGAATATCATTCAATCCGGCGGCGGCGGGGAGATTCTGTGGCTGGCCGTCCGCCGCCGTACTCGGATCGCATGCGCGACTCAGCGAGAACGCGACATCGTCGGCGGTGATCGCCCGGCCATTCTGGAATTTCGCCGTTGAACGCAGCGCGAAGGTGTATGAACGACCATCGGCGGATTTCTGATAATCGGCGGCGACATCGGGTACGACATTGAGGGCATCGTCGAGGCGCACCAAGCCCCGAAAAACCTGCCGGGCGATAAACGCCGTCCCGGCATCGCGGATGAGCGCCGGATCGAGCGTATCGGGCAGTTGCTCCGGCCCGGCGAGCGTCAGGGTTTGCGCGCCCTTCGGTGTCGGCTTCGGACCGGGCTGCGGCGTCGGCGTCGGCGCGGGCGGGCGCGGCGTCCCGGTCGGGACGGGTGTCAGCGCGGGCGCGATGGTCGCTGGTGCGGCGGTGGAAACAATGGGGGCGGCAACCGTCGGCGCGGGCAGGCCGGAAGCAACCGTCGGCGTCGCGGATACGGCGGCCGGTTCGGTAGCGCTGCCGCCCGATGAACAGCCCGCGAGGAGCAACAGCGCCAACAGCATGAGACGCCAGACATTCGGTCGATTAGGTCGAGCAGTGCGCGCGTGCGATCGGTTCGTCATATGCGGTGCGTGCTCTCCGATACCGCGTCGCGGCCACCAATGTGCCCGGCATGTCGTCTCGATCAGTGTACGCGCCGCCGGGATGCCGGTCAACGGAATGGCGAGCCGTCGGGTGTGGTACACTGCGTGCGCGGCAAGTCCCGGCTCAGGAGGCTTCACGGCGTGGCACTCTCCCCCTCTTCCCGACGAAACCGGCACCGTTCCTATAGCGGCAGCGGCATGCGCGCGCGCCGGAAAGCGCCGCCCTTTGTCGTGCGAAACCGCACAACGGCATCGGCGCCCGCCGCTGCCGTCGCGGCTGGCCCGATCGCGGTTCTCCTCACCGCCATCGGCGTGGTGTTCGCGGTGTGCGGCATCGTGGTTCTTGCCGGGTTCGCGACAGTTGGCGGCGCCTATGCCTACTTTACCAGTGATCTGCCCCATTTCGATCCGAGCGCGCTGCCGCAGTTCCAGACCTCGCGCATTTACGACCGCTATGGCAATCTGATTGACCAGGTTTCCGATCCGCAGGCGGGCAATCGCTTCGCCGTTTCCCTGAACGAAATTTCGCCCGACCTTATCAATGCGACGATCGCCGCTGAAGACAAGACATTCTGGACGAATAAGGGCATTGATGTGCAGGCAATCGGACGCGCCGTCCGCAATACGTTTGTGGACTCCAGTTACGGGAGCTCCGGCGCCTCCACAATTACGATGCAAGTCGTCAAGCAGGCGTTCCCGGCACGGTACACCGATCCAACAAAGGAAGACAAGGTCCGCCAGGTCTTTCTGGCATACGGCGTTGCCCAGAAGTACTCCAAGGAGCAAGTGCTGACCTTCTATCTGAATCAGATTCCGTATGGGAATCGCTCGTACGGGATTCAAGCTGCCGCGCGTAACTATTTTAATGTTGACGCGAAGGATTTGAAGCTCTGGCAAGCCTCGATGCTCGCCGGCCTGCCCCAGGCGCCGTCCCTCTATGATCCAACGATCAACCTCGATACCGCGCGGCATCGCCAACTCTACGTCCTCAGTCAGATGGTTGATCAGGGGTATATCACCGAAGCGCAGAAGAATGATGCCTACGCACAGTCGGCGGATGCCAGC
>JALYUS010000531.1 GCA_030853625.1 Chloroflexota bacterium | reverse complement strand
GCTGCCGCGCGTAACTATTTTAATGTTGACGCGAAGGATTTGAAGCTCTGGCAAGCCTCGATGCTCGCCGGCCTGCCCCAGGCGCCGTCCCTCTACGATCCAACGATCAACCTCGATACCGCGCGGCATCGCCAACTCTACGTCCTCAGTCAGATGGTTGATCAGGGGTATATCACCGAAGCGCAGAAGAATGATGCCTACGCACAGTCGGCGGATGCCAGCCAGTATTTCAAGTTCCGCAACGACCAGCCAACGGGCGCACCCCATTTCGTTAACTACGTGCGGCAGTACGTCGAATCGCGCTATGGCGCTGACGCGCTCTACCAGGGTGGCCTGAAGATTTACACGACGATTGACATGGACATCCAGCGTCTCGCCGAGGATGTCGTGCGTACTGGCATCGCGAAGGAATCGCAGGCGTATGACGTCTCCAATGGCGCGCTGGTCGCGGTCGTGCCATGGAGCGGGCAAATTCTCTGCATGGTCGGCAGTACGGACTTCAATGACAAAGCGAATAATGGCGAGTTCAATGTTGCCGTCAATCCACGGCAGCCGGGCAGTTCGATTAAGCCCATCGCCTATGGCCTGGCCTTTGAAAAGGGCTGGTACCCCTCATACGTCCTGCTCGATTATCACAAGACATGGGATGATGGTACGGCAAAGGGGTACACACCGAACAATGATAACCTCCTTCACAATGGCGCCGTCACTGTCCGCGACGCCTTGCAGCAATCGCTGAATATTCCCGCCCTCAAAGCGATGGAATATGACTTCACCAAGGACGGTTCGAAGTATGGGCAACACGACGGTATCCAGAACTTCGTTGATTTCGCCCATGCGATGGGGCTGACGGATAGCTTCAACCGGCCACCCGCCGATTACGGTCTCGGCATTTCGCTCGCGCTCGGCGGTGGCGAAGTTTCGCCATTGCAACTGACCAATGCGTATGCAACCTTCGCGAACCTCGGAAAATACGTCGAGGCGACGCCGATTGTACGCATCGAAAAGTCCGATGGGACGATCTTCAAGGACCCGAAGACCGGGAAAGATGTTGATAACAGCAAGACCGTGCCGCAGGGTCAGCAAGTGATGGATCCGGGTAATGCGTATTTGATCACGTCCGTCCTGACGGACAACAAGGCGCGTACGCCGATCTTCGGCGCCTCAAGCCCACTCATCCTCCGTGATCGGCCGGTCGCCGCGAAGACGGGGACGACGAACGACTTCCGCGACGGGTGGACCGTCGGTTACACGACACAGATCGCCGTCGGTGTGTGGGTCGGCAATAACGATAATCACCCAATGCGCGAAGGCGTGGATGGCGTCGAGAATGCCGGGCCGATCTGGAACCAGTTTATGCAACTGATTCACGCGCATGAGAAAGCGCCGCAATTGCTTGTCGGCCCGGATGGCAACCTGCCCGCGAAGGAGTTCTTCCGACCCGCGAATGTTGTGGACGGTCAGTCCTGCGCCGCGACGGGCCACAAGCCTGTCAAGTATGGGGCGAATGTGACTGATCTGTTCGTCCAGGGGAAAGAGCCAACGCTCGATTGCGGCGTACTGGACCCGCGCGAGCAGAGTGAATTGCTGCAAGCATACGCGGACCTCACACACAATGCCTCCCTGTTGCCGACCACCAACGCAGACGGTTCGCCCGCGATTAAGAAGACAGAATTTGGCCATTATACCAGCGCGGGCGCCGGGAGATTGAACACATATCTGAGTGCGGTGGACCAGAAATACCGGCCGAAGGGCGTGGGCTACTATAATCCGAACCCGCAGCCCGTAAGCCCACCCGTTCGTCAACCGATTCGCCAGCCAACAAATGGACCGGCAGCGACCTTGCCGAGTGGCACGACGACACCAGGGCGACCTCGCGTGACACAAGCGCCCGCACCCGTCGGCCAGCCAACCGTCGCCGCACCCGTGGCGCCCGTGCAACAGCCAATACCGCAGCCGAATGCGCCGCCCGCCAATAAACTGCCAACGCCCGCTTTGGTTCCGGCGCGCAAACCCTAGCCACGCTGAGACAGGTACATGCTCGTGGTTGGGTAGAGGTCACATTCGTCGCACGATGGGATACTGCCAATGCCTGGTCGCCTGTCACGCCACCCGCCCGTTATGGTGTTGGCCTGCCTCACGACGGGACTCCTGATGGCTTGTGGCGGCGGTGCCTCGCCTCTCCCCGTGCCGCTTACACCGGCTCCTTCACGCGCCGCGCCGACTGCATCCGCAGTGCGGCCCGTCGCTCCACCAACCGTCACCGTCCCTCCTGATATCGGGACGGTCGTGCCCGTTGGCGTATCACTTCCGCGCTTTGAATCCGCCCCCTGTTCATTCCGTCTCGCCGCCGGTCAAGTCGAAGGACAAAATGTCATCTGTGGTGATGTCATCGTCCCGGAACACCACGCCGATCCGTATGGCGCGACGATTCGTCTCGCCGTCGCACGGTTCAAAGGGCGGTCGGCAGCACGAGACGCCGCCGCAACGATCTACCTGACCGGCGGTCCAGGTGATTCGATCCTGTCGTCGCCCGATCCCGCATGGTTCGCATTCCAACAACTGGACACGAGCGACTTTATCCTCTTCGACCAACGGGGTACGGGAAACTCCACTCCGTCGCTCGATTGCCCTGAAGTCAAGGATCAGATACGCCTGGATTATACCCTTGCCCTGACGCACAATGAGGATGACAGCCACGCCCTTTCTGCCGCCCTGGCTTGCCGCGACCGTCTCATGAAGCAGGGTGTCGCCTTGAATGCATATACGAGCGAGGAAAGCGCCGCCGATGTCAACGACATCCGTACCGTCTTCGGATACGCCACGATCAATCTGCTCGGTGTGTCGTACGGCACGCGCCTCGCACTGACGATCATGCGCGACTTCCCTGATACGGTCCGTAGTGCGGTCCTCGACTCCGTTGTCCCGCCGCAGGTTGCCGTTCTCTCTGAGAGCGCGGCAAACTTCGCCTATGCGCTTGATGCGGACTTCACCGCGTGTATTGGACAGGGAGCGTGTCATGTCGGCGTCGCGACGCTCGACGCCGATCTTGGCACGGTGGTCGGACGGCTCAACGTCAACCCGGTGACACTGCATGTCCTCGAACCACAATCAGGCACGACCCGGACGCTCGTAATCACGGGTGACCGATTGATGACGCTGATCTACGGCTGGCTCTACAGCCCGATCTATGGTGGGAATGTGCCCGCGATGATCGAGGAACTCAAAGGCGGCGTAACAACCATGCTGATAAACGCGGTTACGCCGACTTTCTTCTACCGGCCGGTATTTGCGCTCGATCTCGGCATGTTTTACTCAGTCAGTTGTGGCGAACTCGTGACCGACGCGCACGGGGCCGCACCGCCGATCCAGACAGGCATTCCCGCGTCAATCCGCGAGACAATCGGTGTCAGCGGCATCTACCCGCCCGCGACTTTCGCGACATGTACACAGTGGCCGGTACAGCAAGGCCGCCCAACGGATCGGCAGCCGGTGGTCAGCGCCGTCCCTACGCTGATCCTGGAGAGCGCAAATGATCCTGTCACTCCCCCGGCATACGGTCAAATGGTAGCGCGGACGCTCGCACGCAGTGTGTATCTCGAAGTGCCCGGTAATGGACACGGGGTGATGGGCTATCCGTGCGGGACGGCGATGACGCAGGCGTTTCTCACCGCACCGACGCGAACGTTGGATACGGCATGCACCAATACGTTCGGCACTATCTACACCGGGACACGGTGAATGGGAAGATTTTCAGCATCATGTGCGTTTCTACTGATGGGCGACGTAGCGCGGGTTCGAACAGCCACATTCCGATACGGAGGAAACATGGACGCAGAGGCGCGCATGGCGCGCAGGGCTGAGGCGAAAGATCGCAAGCACTTCTTGCGATTCAAGCCGAAACAGACGGGCCGCTCGGTCTTCACGATCCAGCAAATACAGGCCAAACGAGCAGAACAGATCAAGCATGGGAGGGCGACGACAAAGCCCTCCCATGCTTGCATTTTTGCGTGCGCCGCATCCGCGACACTCCTCGCCCGAAATTGACAGGTACGCCGCCAACTGCTACGCTTCGCGGCGCTACACGGGGTCATCTGCGAGCGGGTACGGCGGTCATGGATGCAATGCGCCGCGCGTCAGTCCGCATTCATGATCGGGCAGCCGAGCAATCGGTTCAGTTTGTCTGGGAGGAGAAAGAGGATGAAGCGGCTTGCGGTTCCGTTCCTGGTTGTGCTCGCGCTGCTCCTGACGGCGTGTGGTTCGTCGTCGTCTTCAACGGCGACATCCGCCCCCGCCGCGACAAAAGCGCCAGCGGCAGCGACAGCAGCCCCGGCGGCAACGACCGCCGCGCCGGTGGCGACAACAGCGGCCGGGAGCGTCGCCGCGCCGAGTACGAGCGCCACAGCCCCCGCCGCGAGCGCGGCAGCGAGTAGCGGCGCGCCGGTTGCGCTCTCCGGCCAGCCAATCCCGATTGGTCTGGGCATCGCGACGACGAGCAATGTTGCGCTCCTCGGTGAAGAGGAGAAGAACGGCGGACTGCTGGCAGAGAAGTTCTTCAACGATCGCGGGGGCGTCAATGGGCGTCCGATCAAGGTCGTGCTTCAGGATACGGCCGGTGACGAGCAAGGCGCGATCAACGCCTTCCAGTCCTTGATCTCCAAGGATAAGGTCGTCGGTATCGTCGGCCCGACGCTCTCGCAGCAAGCGTTCGCCGCCGATCCCTCCGCGAACAGCGCCAAAGTGCCGGTCGTTGGCCCATCGGACACCGCGAAGGGCATCCCGCAGATCGGCGAATACGTCACGCGGGTCTCGGCGCCGGTTTCCGCCGTCGCGCCGAATGCCGTCAAGCAGGCGCTCAAAATCAATCCAAACATCAAGAATGTGGCTGTCTTCTACGCGCAGAACGATGCCTTCAGCGTTTCTGAAACGGACACCTTCCAGTCCACGGCGAAGTCCCTTAACCTCAACGTGACGACCGTGCAGAAGTTCCAGACGACCGACACGGATTTCCAGACGCAGGTGACAAACGCCCTCGCGACCAAGCCCGATCTCGCAATTGTCTCCGGCCTCGCGGCGGATGGCGGCAATCTCGTCAAGCAACTGCGTGAACTGGGTTTCAAGGGCGTTATCATCGGTGGGAATGGCCTGAACACCTCGAACATCTTCACGGTGTGCAAGGCGCAATGCGACGGTATCCTGATCGCGCAGGCATACAGCCCCGCACTGAAGAGCGACATCAACGACGCCTTCAAAAAGGTCTACACAGACCAGTTCAAGAAGGATCCGCCGCAGTTCGCTGCGCAGACATTCACCGGCATCCAGGTCTTCGTTGATGCACTCAAGTCGCTCGACAGCAAGAACAAGATCGCGAATATGTCCCTTGATGACCTGCGGGTCGCCCTAAATACCGAGCTTCATGCGGGGAAGTACGATACCCCACTCGGCACCATCTCATTCGACAAAGATCGCGAACTGGTGCAGACCAACTTCTACGTCGCGCAGATCAAGATGAACCCGGATGGTGTGACCGGCACGTTCGTCTTCCTCTCGTAACCCGCACAGCGGGGCCGGAAGCGTGGGTGATTCCGCGTGCTTTCCGCGCGTAATCACCCTTCTGACAAGGACGGGCGAGGTTGACGAATTTCATTCAGTCGCTCTTGAACGGCCTCTCGATTGGCAGTGTGTACGCGATCTTCGCGCTCGGCTACACGCTCGTCTTCTCAATTCTCGGCATCATTAACTTCGCCCATGGGGCGATTTTTACGATTGGCGCTTACTTCACCTATGTGCTCACCGGGGCGGCGTTCGGATTCAACGGCGTGCTCGCGAACAAGTCGCTCCCATTCGGGTTGCCACTCATCCTTGCAATGATCGTCGGAAGCATCCTCGCCGGATTGCTGTCGGTCCTGATCGAGCGGCTGGCATTCCGGCCCTTGCGGCGTCGCGGGGCGGATCGGTTGCTCTCCCTTGTCTCCAGCCTGGGGGTTGCGATCGTTGCGGTCAATCTCATCCAGTATCTCGTTGGGGCGGAGATTTATACGTACTCCGGCAAGATCACGGGCAACCTTCCCGCCGCCGTCAATTTCGGCAGCGCGCGCAGTCCGATTCCGATCCGCTCCGTGCAGATTGTCATCTTCGGCGTCTCAGTGGTGATCCTTGTCGCATTGACGTTCCTGATTAACTACACGAAGATCGGCAAAGCGTTGCGCGCGGTCTCCGAAGATGCCACGACCGCCAGCCTGCTGGGCATCAACACCGATCGCCTGATTATGTTTACTTTCTTCCTCAGCGGGTTTCTCGGCGGGATGGCGGGGACGCTCGTCGGTTCGAGTGTCAGCATCGCCGGGCCGTACTTCGGCATCGCGTTCGGGCTGAAGGGGCTTGCCGTCATCGTGCTCGGCGGCCTCGGCGACATTCCCGGCGCGGTGGTCGGTGGCCTTGTATTGGGCCTGGCGGAGGCCTTCGTACCGTCGGACTACTCCGCGTACAAGGATGCGGTCGCCTTCGGTCTGTTGTTTATCGTTCTTCTCTTGCGTCCACAAGGCATCCTCGGTCGGGTGCAGGTACAGAAGGTCTGACGGATGAGCGACTTTTTCCGCACGTACAGTAATGTCATCGTCTCGATGGTCTTCGCCGCGATGCTCGGACTCTCCCTCTATTTCCCTCTGATGGCCGGGCAACTCTCGCTCGCGAGTCCCGGATTCTACGCCCTCGGTGGCTACACCGCCGCGATTTTCTCGACGAAAGTGGTCCATGTCTCCAAGGGAGCGCAGTTCCCGGTGCCGTACCTCGTGCTGGAGATCGCCATCTCAGCGGCGCTCTGCGCCCTGCTCGCTATCGTCGTTGGTATTCCCGCGTTGCGCCTGCGCGGTATCTATCTGGCGCTGGCGACGATCGCGTTTGTCGAGATTCTCCGCGTCGTCTCACTCAACCTGAAGATTACCGGCGGTGCGGTGGGCATTTTCGGCATACCGCAGCCGTTCGGCTCGACATTGCACTACTTGTATATCGCGCTGCCCATGCTTGCGCTCGCGATGGCCTTTCTCTACCGCCTCGAAAAGAGCCGCGTTGGTCGCGCGTTTACGGCGATCCGCGAAGACGAACTCGCGGCGGACGCCATGGGCATCGCGCCGACGTACTACAAAGTGCTCGCCTTTACGATGGGTGCGGTCCTCGCCGGGATGGTTGGTGCGGTCAGCGCCCACTTCCTCAACACATGGAATGCCCGCCAGGGCACGTTCGACGCGAGCATCGCCTACCTCGCCTTCGTCCTCGTCGGCGGATCGCGCACCTTCATCGGCCCCGTGATTGGCGGCTTGATCCTGACTGCGCTGCCGGAAATCCTACGCGGTGTCGCGGATATTGGCGGCCTGCCGCATTGGCTCTCACAGTTTCTCAAAGACGGCCGATTGATCATCTTTGGCTTGCTGCTGGTGCTCGGCACGGTTTTCTTTCCCCAGGGCATCATCACTCCCGATCTGCTCAGTCGCGTGCGGCGGCTCTTCCTGCGCCGTCCGCCCCCGACGGCAACCGATGAAGTGCAGGCCGTACCATGACCACCGATGTCGCACGGGGAATCAGCGCGCGCTCTGCTGACGGCGCGCGGGAGATCGTCCTTGAAGCGATGGGGATGACCCGTCGGTTCGGCGGCCTGGTCGCGGTCAACGATGTCTCGTTCGCGGTCAATGACGGCGAGATATTCGGATTGATTGGCCCGAATGGCGCGGGAAAGACGACGCTGTTCAATCTGATGACCGGCCTCATCCAGCCGACGAGTGGCCACCTCCGCTACCGGGGCGCGGACATCACGGCGTTGCGGCCGCATCAGGTGGCCGCGCGCGGTATCGCCCGAACGTTTCAGAATATCCGCCTCTTCGGCAATCTTTCCGCCCTCGAAAATGTGATGATCGCCCAGCATGTCCATACCCGCAGCGGCGTCTTTGCCGGTGTATTCGGCCTGCCGCCCGCGCCGGCTGAGAGCCGGGCAACCCGCAAAAAGGCGCTGGAACTGCTCGACCTCGTTGGTATGGCGGATCGCGCGGAGGCGAAAGCCGTCAATTTTTCCTACGGCGATCAGCGTCGGCTTGAGATTGCCCGCGCGCTCGCCCTCGAACCGCGCGTGCTGCTCCTCGATGAACCCGCCGCCGGCATGAATCCGAACGAAAAGCAGGCATTGAGCGGCTTCATTCGCTCGGTGCGTGCGACCTTCGATCTGACGGTGCTGCTGATCGAACATCATGTGCCGCTCGTGATGGGTCTCTGCGACCGCATTGCCGTCCTCAATTTTGGCAAACTGATTGCCCTCGGCCCCCCGCAAGCGGTCCAGGAAGACCCCGCCGTGATCGAAGCCTATCTCGGTGATGCCGGATGAGTGGATCAGATACTGACAGCCCGGCAGCCGTTTCCCTACGTCCGCCGATGCCGGAGAGAGGCAAGGTCGGCGACGTACTGCTCGAATTGCGCAATATCACCGTCAATTACGGCGGTATCCAGGCGCTACGGGAGATTAACCTCACGGTCAATGCGGGCGAAATCGTCACGCTGATCGGCGCGAACGGCGCGGGCAAGAGTACGACGCTCCGCACGATCTCGCGGCTCATCAATCCCCGCTCCGGGCAGATCATCTACGACGGCAAGGAGATTGGCGCGGCACGGCCTGATGACGTTGTCCGGCGGGGCATCGCGCAATGCCCCGAAGGGCGGCGCGTGCTTACCCGCTTCAGCGTCCTCGATAACCTCGAAATGGGGGCGTATATCCGTTCGGATCGCGCCGGGATTCGCGCGGACATCGAACAGCAGTTCACCCTCTTTCCGATCCTCGGCGAGCGGCGCACGCAACTGGCGGGGACACTCAGCGGCGGCGAGCAGCAGATGCTCGCCATCGCCCGCGCGGTGATGAGCCGCCCGCGCCTCCTGCTGCTCGACGAACCGAGCCTCGGCCTCGCGCCACTGATCGTCCGCAACATTTTCGCGGTCATTCGCGCGCTGCATGAGCAAGGCGTGACGATCCTGCTTGTCGAGCAGAATGCGCGCCTCGCCCTGCAATATGCTGACCGGGGATACGTGCTGGAAGCGGGCCGGATGACAATCGCCGGGCCGGCAGAGACGTTGATGCATGACGACCGGGTTCGACAGGCATATCTTGGCTAGCAGACCAGTCGCTACCCGCGCAGGTGGTCCGGCTCTTCGCCGAGCGCGATCAGGAATGCGTCCGCGACCACCGGATGAAATTGCGCGCCACTGCCGCGACGGATCTCGCCGAGCGCCTGGTGCCATGTCCGCGCGCGCTGATACGGCTGCTCGGTGATCATCGTCGCGAAGGCCTCAGAGACGGCCAGCACCGCCGCGCCAATCGGAATTGCAGCGCCGACAAGCCCGTCCGGGTAGCCGTGTCCGTCGAAGCGTTCGTGATGATGGCGCACAAGGTCGGCGAAGGGAACGAGCGACGGATGCACGCTCACCATCGCTTCGCCAATTTCGGGATGCGTCAGCATATTGAGCCGTTCAACTGCGGTCATCGCGCCGGAGTGGTCGCGGTGGTCGAGCGGGATGGCGATCTTGCCAATGTCATGCAGCAGCGCGCCGCAGGCGATGTGCCGGATCAGTTCCGGTGATACGTCGAGGGATTCGCCAATCATCAGCGCGTAAAATGAGACATCGGACGCATGGAGTTGCTCGGCGCGATCCAGCCGTCGCAACAAATCCCGGATGGCGGCGGAAACATTGCGCGGAATCGGCGGGCGGCGGCGCGTGTCGGTAACGGTCATACGCGATGTCATTCCCCTACGGCAGATGGCAGATTGACGGCGGTGACGACTGTTGCCCGGCAATCATACCGCATCTCCCGTTCAAGGGTAATCCCCTGGATGATTCTCGGCTGGATGGCAATCATACCGGTTCCTTCAACAGACAAAAACGGCAAAGCCCCGACTGATCTTTCGCATCGTCGTTGCGCGTGTACCGCGAGAGCCGCCACTGATTGCTCAGTATGACAACCCCTCATGCTTTGGCAGCCATACCACCGCGTGGGCGTTGGTCCGCTTGCCGCCGCGTCACTCCGTGAGAAGTGAGGCCACTGCCGCCCGGTCCATTGCTACTCAACGACTCGGGACTTTACCGTGATCGTACCCTA
>JALYUS010000513.1 GCA_030853625.1 Chloroflexota bacterium | reverse complement strand
GGGCGGGCCGCGATGGTCCGCCTGTTTTTGTGCCACATAATGGTGCGTGTGCTGCCCGTGCATCGTCGCTCACTGGCGACGCCGGGGGCCGCGCCGTATAGTTACAAAGGATCGGGCGATCAGCAGGCATCATCAACATGGAACAGCGCAACTGAGGTGCGGAATGTGGAAGCGATTCGCGATACCGACGCAGCAGGCCAGCAATGGGTCGGCGGGATGCGGTGATACCGGGAACATGAGTGCATTTGAGGCATTATCTATGGACGGTCGCCGGGGCCGTGCCTGGCGCTTCATCGGGTTGGCGTGGCTCTTCGTCCTGATCGGCCCTGCCAACGAACTTTTCCACACGCAGCAATCGCCGCTCCGTATCGGCTTTGGCATGGTCGGCGCCGCCAGTTTCATTGTGCTGTACCTCTGGGCGCTGATTGGCGATCACGAGCGGCTCATTGCCCGCTTCTCCATCTGGTGGATCTCCTACGGCATTCTCGCGATTGAAGCGGTGGCGCTCAATCTCGTCTTTGGCATGTCCTGGGTCGGCCTCTTCTACTTCATCAGTGTCGGTGCGGGCCGGGCCACGCCGCGCGTCGCGATCTGGCTAATTGCTGCGAACAGTATCACGGTAGGTGTCGTCGCGGCAGTATTGGACGCCAGTCTGGCCGATGCCGCGTTGCAGGCCGCCCAGATCGGCTTGATCGGCGTCGGGATGGTCGGCGTCTTCCAGATGGTGCGCGTCAACCGGACGTTACGCGCGGCACGGGAAGAAAATGCGCGCCTGGCGGTGGCCGAGGCGGTGACGAAGGAACGGCTGCGTTTCGCGCGGGACCTGCACGATTCCGTGACGCAGGAATTGTTCTCGATGACACTCCACGCCCGCACGACCCTGAAGAACCTCGACCGCGCCGGTACATCCGCCAACGACCCGGTGCGCCAGCAGGTGAAAATTCTCAGCGATCTCGCGCAGGCCGCACTTGCGGAGATGCGGATGCTCATTTTCGAACTGCGCCCCGGCGCGCTGGCCGAAGAAGGGCTTGTGAGCGCCGTGCGCAAATTAGCGGCCTCCGTCAGCGCGCGGGAGGAGGTTGCCATAGATGTAGATGCCCCTCCGGATCGTCTCCCCCTGAGCACGAACGCCGAGGAACATCTTTACCGCCTCGTGCAGGAGGCGCTGAACAACGTCGTCAAACACGCGCGAGCGCGGCGGGCCGTCGTACGCATGAATGTAATGGAGGGCGGCACGAAACTCGCCGTGGAGATCCGCGATGACGGCGTAGGGTTCGACCCCACCGGCGCGCATCCGGGGCATATGGGGCTGGAGACGATGGCCGCGCGCGCAAGGGAACTCGGTGGGGACTCTGCGGTCGTCACCACGCACGGCGGGGGAACGACCGTGCGCATCACCGTTCCACTCGATCATGCGGCCGATGAGCGCCAACACATCGTAGCGCAGGAACATCCGATTTTCGCGCGGTAGAGGTTCCTACCCCCGGCCTCTCTCCTCACAAGGTTCGAGGCTGGACAGTTCGGGAAGGGGCCTTGCTGTGCTTGAGAAGAGGCGATGTGCGATACGCTCTACCGCGTTTTAGCCAACGCAATGCGGACGCATAGTATGGGAGCATCGGTCACTCGCGCTTTATCCCTTCCCACATGGAACGATGTGCGGGTATGCTATCGGGTATGAGCGTCGGCGATCAGGGCATCACAGCGGATAAAGAGGTTTCGCGGGCGGCAATGGTGATGCCCGTCTATGTCCCCTCGTTCCTGCTCTCGTTCGGGCAGGGCGTCCTCGTTCCCACGCTGCCGGTGTTTGCGAAAGGGTTTGGCGTCTCCTTCAGCCTCGTCAGTCTGGTTATCGCGGCGGCGGGCGTCGGAACGCTCGCGGCGGACCTCCCGGCCGGTCTGGCGCTCGGCCGTTTCGGGCGACAACGGGCGATGCTCGTTGGTATTACCCTCGTCGCCTCCACGACACTCGTCATCGCACTCTGGCATCAGTTCACGGTGCTGCTCGCCTGCCGGCTGATCGGCGGCGTCGGCACCGCATTGTGGGGTATTTCCCGCCATGCCTATATCACCGCCGTCGCGCCACGTGCCCAGCGAGGGAAGTTTATCGCGACGTTCGGCGGCATCAATCGCCTCGGCCTCTTCGCCGGGCCGTTTGTCGGCGGCGTGATCGGGCATCAGTTCGGTCTCTCATGGTCATTCGCACTGGCCGCACTCTTCGCCGCCCTCGCCGGGCCGCTCGCCATCATCTTTATTCGAGACCCGCGGGAGCGTGTAGCAGTCGTTCCGCCGCGCCATCTGCGCTGGGAAAGCGTCCGGCGGTTGCTGCGGACGCACCGGGCGGATGTCGTTTCCGCCGGGGCAGCGCAAATTTTCGCGGCGATGATCCGCTCCGGGCGGCAACTGATTATCCCGCTCTATGGCGCATACGCCCTCAATCTCAATGTCGCCTCAATCGGCATCATCCTGACTGTCTCGACGGCGATTGATATGGTGCTTTTCATCCCCGCCGGATGGGTGATGGACCGTTTTGGCCGCAAGGTCGCCTCGGTGCCGTCATTCGCGATCATGGCCATTGGCGTGGCGCTCATTCCGATCGCCACAAACTTCCTCGGTCTCCTGATCGCGGCGTGCGTGATCGGTCTCGGTAATGGCATGGGATCCGGCTCGATGATGACGCTCGGCGCGGACCTCGCGCCGCCCGACGCGGTCGGCGAATTCCTCGGCATCTGGCGCTTCGTCGGGGATGCGGGGCAGGCGGGCGGCCCACTTGTCGTCGGCATCATTGCGGACGCGCTCGGCCTCGCCGTGACCGCCTTTGTCCTCGCCGGGATCGGCGGCGTCGCCGCGCTTATCCTCGCCGCGCTCGTCCGTGAGACGTTACGGGCGCCCGAGGCCGTGCCCGCGTTGGTCGTCCAAGAACGCCCTCCGCCCCCCGCATGATTTCGCTGTGCCGGACCTTGAGACCGGTGATGAAGAGGTCCAAGCCGGCTTCGAATTCGGCGTCCGCGTCGAACGGGAACCCGCTTCGAAATACCGCCGTCAGGAGGGGGAATTTTTCCGGCGGGAGCCGCGCGACCTCCGCCATGATCTCTTCCTCGGTGGGATCGGGGACGCTACCCGGCTGCATGCCGACCTCCTGGAGGGCCATCCCGACCACGTATCCACCGAGGTTACTGATCGCCCACATCGCTTCCACCGGAGAGAAGCCGACGGTGCAAAGGATTGCGATGATCGCTTCTTCCTGTTCCAGGATCAATGGGGTGGAAGATGGGTGGGTGGAGAGGACCGGCAGGGCGTGCGGGTGGGCGCGAAGCGCCTGCCGATAGCCGCGAAAGGTCTCGCGCAAGCGAACATCCCACGGCGCGCCCGCATCGGGCGGCGGAGCAATTTCGGCGTAGACCGCCTCAACGATTCCATCCAGCACCGCCGCTTTGTTCGGGAAGTAGTAGTAAGTCGCCATCGGGTCCACGCCAAGTTCCGCACCGAGTTTCCGCATCGAGAAGGCGTCTAACCCATCGCGATCCACGATGGCGAGCGCGGCGCGCACGACCTCATCGCGCGAGAGCGGCGGTCGCCCGCGCGATTCCCTGCCCTTGCCGCGCCGGCCCGAGTGCAGATGCTCCCGCATTTCCGCTGCGTGCTCGTGGATTCGTTGCCGCCCCTGTTCCCGCAGCTGCCGGTGATGCTCGCGGAAGTGCTGCTCCTGTGGTCCCTCGTCTGGCTCTCGTTCCTGCGGCATCGCCGTTCCTTTTCGTCTCTTTGTCGTTCACATCCGTCCGTTAGAGCGCTTTGCAGAAATGCAGCCACAGGAGTATCATGCAAGTCATGAAAGCATATTCCACTGATCTGCGCCAGCCTATCCTCGTCGCCGTCCAGGCGGGCAACGCCAAATCTGCCGTCGCTCG
>JALYUS010000456.1 GCA_030853625.1 Chloroflexota bacterium | reverse complement strand
TTGATGCGGCGCGACAGTCCCCCGGCGATCTGACCTTTATCTTCGTCGGGCCACTGACGAATCTCGCGGTCGCGGTTGCGTTGGAACCGGCATTGCCGCACCTCGTCAAACGCCTCGTTATCATGGGAGGCGCATTTCGGATGCCGGGGAACACGACCGCGACCGCAGAATTCAATATCTTCGCGGACTCGATGGCCGCCGCGCAGGTGCTCGCGGCGGGCTTCGACGCGACCTGGGTCGGCCTCGATGTGACGACGCAGGCGGTTTTCGCCCGCGCCCAGTGGGACGCGCTCGCAGACGCGACTGCGCCGAACGCCCAGATCGTCCGCAAGGCGGGCGCGCAAATGTTTGTCACCTTCAACCGCCCGGTATTCCAGTTGCATGACCCGCTCGCGGTCGCGGTCGCGGCGGATCGGACGTTCGTTGATGCCCCGGAAGAGGCCGTGATGATCGAAACGGGCGGCGCGTATTCCGCCGGGCAGACGATCATCCAGCGACCGGGCCGGGAAGGCGGATTCCGCACCAGAGTTGCGAAGAGCGTTGATACCGAGCGATTCGGAGCATTTTTCACGCAGACGTTGGGATTGCCGAAAGAGTCTGGCGGCTAGATCGGTTTGCCCTCCCTCTCTCATGCCGTCATACTGACCGGATGGAAAACTGGCACGATCCTGACTACGAGACGATTGCCGCGCTCTACGCGGCGGAGTTCCCGCCCGCCGGGATGGACGATCCCGACACGGCGTTTCTGCTCGCCTTCGCGGCGCGCGCGGGCGGCCCGGCGCTCGACCTCGGCTGTGGTGCGGGGCGGTTCCTCGTGCCGCTTGCGGAGGCGGGATACGCGGTGACGGGAATGGATACCTCCGCTGCGATGCTGGACGAGGCAGGCGCGGCGGTGGAGGAAGCCGGGTGCGCCGCGCAGGTGACACTGCGGCACGACGATGTTCGCTCGCTCGCGACCCTCGGCGATCAGCGGTTCGCGCTCGCCTTCTGCGCGCAGAACACGTTTTTGCATATGCCGGACAGCGCCGCACAGCACGCCGCATTGCGGGCGATCGCGGCGCATCTCCGACCGGGCGGGCTACTCATCCTCGATCTCATCCATCCGAACCCAGAACTGCTCGGGGCGTACTACGGCGCGATCACGCACGAAGCGACGTTTGCCAGCGCCGCCGGAGAGCGCGTGGATCGCTTCGTCTCCGCCTTCTACCACGCGGCGACGCAGACCGTCGAAGCGACCTGGTTCTACGACCGCACCGCGCCGGATCGCACGCTCACACGCATCGTCGTCCCGTTCTCGATGCGGCTGATTGGCCGGTACGAGATCGAACTACTCCTACACGGTGCGGGATTCGCGGTTGAGGCAATCTACGCCGACTCTGACCTGTCGCCGCTCGACGATGCTGCGGACCGCATGCTCGTCGTCGCGGTGCGCGGGAGGGATTGAAACCGGGATGAGCGCAGAGCGCGCAGAGAACGCAGAGAGGGGGGTTACATTTTCTCCGCGTTCTCTGTTTCCTCTGCGCGCTCTGCGCTCGGTTAGTTTTGTTCTCTTGTCGGTATGGAAGGAGATGCGAGTGGGCGATATGCGGCAAGAACTCTATCTGATTGCCGATGAGATGCGCGGGATGGCGACGCTCGGCAAGCACTTCGCCACGAATGTCTACGAGGTGGAGCGGGCGCACCACATCGTGGAACTGGCGGCGAAGATTGCCGCGCTCGCCGACGAGGGAACGCCGGCGGAGGTGCGGGCGATCTTCGACGCGGAACCGTGGCAACGCGCCTCACCCGCGATCGGTGTGGAGGCGGCCGTCTTCGACGCACGGGGCGATATTCTGCTCGTCCAACGCAAGGACAATGCCCGGTGGGCGACGCCGGGCGGGATCGCGGAGATCGGGCAGACCCCGGCGGAAGCGACGCTGCGCGAGTTGTGGGAGGAGGCGGGGCTGCGGGGCGCGGTCCGGCGGCTGCTCGGCGTCTTCGATGGTCGTTTCTGGGGCTCGCAATCGAAGGTGCATATCATCCATTTCGTCTTTTTAGTCGAATGTGTAGAGCAGTCGCCGGTTCCCGGTATCGAGATGCTGGATGCCCGATTCTTCGCGCCGAACGCGCTGCCCGCTGCAATGCACAACGGACACGGCGAGCGGATACCGAAGTGCATTGAACTCCTGCACACCGGCGAAACCTACTTCGATCCGGCGGCGTCCGACACAGGCGCAATGCCGATGCATCAGCGGCCCACCGGCGGATAATGTGGTATGGTGCATACGGTATACAGTCCGTCATTGCTCTGGGAGCGATTCGTATGCAGAAGTTTTGGCACATCCCTGTCTATCCCCGCCCCCGCCGTATCACTGCGACTTCTCAGCCCATCTGGGACGAGCACGACAAAAATGAAAGCGTGGCGATTCA
>JALYUS010000455.1 GCA_030853625.1 Chloroflexota bacterium | reverse complement strand
GCCTGCCAAAAGCGGCATTGACAGCGCCCACATGGGTCGCGTAGACTGCCGTGCGGTGCGGGCCGTGTGGCCCGCCTTTACGATGCCTTTCCGCTCCATCCACGCGTGGCCTGCACCGCCGCGCGATGACCATGATGGGGCGATGTACTCCACGGAAAGGGAGGAACGGTGCGCACCTATGAACTGATGGTTGTTTTTGCCCCCGACATCGCGGAAGACGAGATGCCGGGCGCCCTCGAACGAGTTTCCGGCTACATCACGACCGGCGGTGGCGAAGTCTCCGAACTGACTACAACCGCGCCCTGGGGTCGTCGTCGCCTCGCCTACCCGATTCGCGACTTTCGCGACGGCTTTTATGCCCTCTATCTCTGCAACCTCGCCCCCGAAGTCATCGGCGAACTGGAGCGCGATCTGGGCCTGAACAACCAGGTGCTGCGCAGCCTCGTCACGTCGTACACGCCACCGAAGCCGAAGAAGCCGAAGAAGGGCGATGTGACGGAGGGCGAGACGGCGGACGGTGAAACGGCGGACGGTGAAGCAATTGCCGCACCAAGCGGCGCGAGCATGGATACCGATACGGATCTGACGACGGGGCCGCAGGGTGAAGACCTGACCGAACCGCCGACGGCGGAAACGCCCGCCGCCGAGGATGAGCGCGAGAGCGAACCCGCCCGCGCGTAGGGCAGGGAGGAGCACGGCGATGGCGCGATACAGTGTCAACAAAGTGATTTTGGTCGGCAATCTTGGTCGTGAGCCGGAACTGCGGTACACGCCGAGCGGTCAGCCGGTCGCTAACTTCAGTCTTGCGACCTCGCGCGGCCGGAAGGATCCGAACGGCAACTGGACGGATGAAACAGAGTGGCACCGCATCGTCGCATGGGAGCGGATGGCGGAGTTGGCGTCGCAGAATCTGCATAAAGGCAGCAAGGTGTACGTCGAGGGTCGTATCCAGTCGCGAAAATACACCGATAACCAGGGAGTCGAACGAATATCGTACGATATTGTCGCGAACGACCTGACGCTGCTCGATCGTCGCCAGGAGAGCGGCGAAAGTGCGGACGACTGGGGCGATGGGGCGAGCGCGCAACCGCAACGCCCGCAACGCCCGCAACCGCAGAAAAAGCCCGCCGGTGATGAGGAGACCTTTGCATCCGAAGAATTCGACGATGTGCCTTTTTAGGCATCGCTGATGTACACCTATCAGGAGGAATAGCCCGTGGCTGACCAGCAACGCCCGCAAGGGGCATCGAATGAGAGCGCGCCGAATGATAACCGCCCCCCCCGCTCCGATGATCGCCGTGGTGACGGTGGCGGCGGTGGCCGGTTCGGCGGTGGTGGTGATGGTGGTGGTCGCCGGTTTGGCGGCGGCGGTGGTGGTGGCGGTGGTCGGTTTGGCGGCGGTGGTGGTGGCCGGTTCAGTAGTGGCGGCGGTGGGCGTCGCCGCGCAGACCTCTTTGCCGCCGACGGCGTTGATGAGATTGACTACAAGGATGTCGCCCGTTTGCGCCGGTTCCTTTCGGAGCGCGGCAAGATCGAGCCGCGCCGCAAAACCGGCCTGTCCGCGAAGCGCCAGCGCGCCCTCGCGGTTGCTATCAAGCGCGCGCGGCATCTCGCGCTGCTCCCCTTCGTTGCCGGCGGACGCCAGTAATAGCGAGTGTCGAGTACTGGGTGCTGAGTACTGAGTGAATCGGCTCACAACTCAGCACTCAGTACTCTGTACTCAGTTCTCAGGAGTACCATGCCGCGCAATCCCCGTCGTGATTCAATTCTTGCCGCCCCGCCGTCCGGCCCGGACGCGCGCCGTCGTCAGTCGCGCCGCGCGCGTGAGGCGCGACAGCGAAAAATCCTTCTCATCAGCATGTCCGTGCTGGGGGCGCTCTTGCTTTTCATTGTCGGCTTCGGGACGCTACGATTTTACTATCTTATCCCGCACCAGGTGATCGCGACGGTCAACAGCCACAAAATCATTCGCAGTGACTACTGGAAAGTGCGCCGCAATACGCTGCTCGACCGATTGCAGCAGTATTCCTTTCAGGCGCAATCCGGTCAGGGAGACGCGCAGCAGATCCAACTCGAGGCGCAGAGCGCGCAGAACGAGATCGCGAATATCCGCAGCGCCCCTGTGGACCCGACGACCCTCCAAACAATGACCGAGGATTGGATCGTCCTTGATGGGTTGCCCGGTATCGGTGTGACGATCACGCCTGCCGAGGTGGACGAGACGGTTGCGGAGCGGTTTAGCCCCATCGCACTCAATTCGCCGACACCCTCACCGACTCTGAACCCAACCAAACAGGCGACGGCTGATGCCGCCACCGCGCAGGCGACGCAGACCTCCGTCGCTCTTGAGCAGGGCGCGACCGTGACCGCGCAGGTGAACGCTACCGGCACGGCGACCGCTTCGGCACTGACGCCGACGCCGAACACGCCCCCGACGGCGACCGCCCCACCGACCGAAACACCGGTGCCGACGCAGACACCGACAAATCAGGAGGCACGCGCTACCTCGACGGCCTCCCTCGGCGACTTTGTCAAGGAGCGCCAGAAAGACGCGGGGATGAGCCTGAGCGATTACAAGCGGCTCATCATCACGCCCGCCCTCGCTCGCCAGCGGGCGCGTGAAACGCTCGAAGCGAAGACGCCGACGCATGGCGAGGAAGTCCACGCCTACCACATCCTCCTGCCGACCAAAGAAGCGGCGCAGAGCGCCCGCGATCGCATCGTTGGGCAGGGGCAAAATTTCCAGGCCGTCGCTACTGAATTGAGTACCGACACGACGACCAAACCAAATGGTGGCGATCTCGGGTACGTCCCGCGCGGCATCCTGCCCAGGCCGTTGGAGGATGCGGCCTTCGCGCTGCCTGTCAATGGTGTCAGCGATCCGGTGCAGACCGATTTCGGCTGGGACATCGTCACCGTAACCGATCACCCGGCGGATCGCGAGTTCGAGGATGCCGTTTTTCGTCAACTGCGTGATAAGGCATTCTCGGATTGGCTTACCGCCGAGACGGCGAAGGCGACCCTGAAGCAATCGCTGCCGACGCCGTTCCCATCGCCACCGGCCGGTTTCGAGCCGCCCGCCGGCGCGCCCGCCACACCGACC
>JALYUS010000451.1 GCA_030853625.1 Chloroflexota bacterium | reverse complement strand
TGCGCATGCTCCATGTTCCGCCGGAGAGCATCGCCGTAAAACAGTCCACCATCACCGCTAACCCATACCCCTTCTGGCTGCGGCCCGCATAGTCGCTGCCGAGCGGGGCGAGCGCGACGGCGGTGTTCGGGTCCGTCGTGAAGGCGCCATCCTTGTCTACCGCCCAGCGATCCGGGATCGGCAAGCCCTCGCGCTTGGCGATCTCCACCTTGCCCCAGGCGACGCTCGTCGAGGCCATGTCGAGCAGGAAGGGATCGGAATTGTCGCCGCCGGGGAAGCCGATGGAGAAGGGGTTGGTGCCGAGGACGGGGATCATCCCGAACGTCGGCACCATCAGCGGCCCGGCGTTCGTCATGCTCATGCCGCCTAAACCCTCGTTCACCGCCAGCATCGGGTAATACGCAAGCGTGCCGAGATGGTTGCTCGCCCGCACCGAGACGGTACACCAGCCGCTCTCTTTCGCCTTTTCGATCGCGCGGCGCATCGCGAAGGGCGCGACGACAAGCCCAAGACCCTGATCGCCGTCGAGCGTCAGCGTCGCGGGGCCTTCCATAACGACGGTCATCTTCGGTTGGAGATTGACCCGCCCGGCGGCGATGGCGTTGAGGTACATGCGCATCCGGGGAATACCATGCGAGTCAATGCCATGCACATCGCTGAAGACGAGGACTTCAACGGCGGTCGCCGCATCCTCGGCCGGGACGCCAACGCGGATAAAGAGCCGTTCCATCAGGGTACGCATCGCGTCCACTGAAACGCGTGTCCGGTCACTCATGTCCAACTTGGCCATCATTCGCCTCCTCCATCGCGTGCCTTACAACCGACTGTTCCGCGCCTTTGTCTCTTCCGTCTCACTGTTCGCCGCCTCGATCTCCCGTTCCGCATCGTCGAGGTCGTAATCGTGGGGCCGACCGCGCGCGCGGCGGCTTTGTTGCTGCCTGCCGTCCTCGGTACTCGTCGTCTCCCCATTCGGAATGGAGAGCGCCGCCGATGGCGTATCCGCAGGTGTGGCGCTGTCCGGCTCAGGCGGTGGTTCGCCGGTCGTGCGCTGCATACCGGGTGTGCCATTCGGGCCGCGTTGCGGCGCGCGCAGAATCAAGAGCATCAACAGGAGACAGACACCGGCCAGTATGAGCAGGAGCGGCACGGTCGCCTTGTCGCGGATGCGGGCAAACGCGCTTTTCTGGGGCGTTGGGGCGCTCGTTTGTGGGGATGCGGCCGGGCTGGGGCCGATGGTCAGGTCAATCTGCTGGCCTGCCTGAGCATTGTCGAGGCTGTACTGCCGAAAAGGAGTCGCGCCCTGTGGCGCCTGGATCGGCCCGTCGTCGTGCAGAGTCGCGCTCATGATTGCCTGCCGTGAATCGGAGACGAGCACTTGCACCTTCGTCGCAGCGTAATCGAGAGTGCGCTGGAATGTGAGGCCGGACGCCGCGCCGGGCAGATCATAGGTCGCGGTCAGGTCGCTCGCACCCGGCTGGATCGGCGTGCGGAGCGTCAGTTTTTGCCCCGTCAGTTCGGCAGTCGGGAGGAGGTCAGCGCGGCTGGTCGTGATCGTTTGCGCGTTCGCGGGGGCGCTGAAGACGAGTGGCACGCCCTCTGCCGCCGAGCCATCCGCATTGAGCGCGCCGACGAGCGTGCGATCGCCGGGATTCGTGATCTGGAGCGCTTCGAGGACGCTGTAAAACTGCGGGCGCACCTCGTTCATGATGATCTGATCGCTGGTGATCGTGAAGTCTGCCGGGGCGCTGCTGGCGATCGGTTCGTAGATCGGGATCGCCACCGTCGCGGTCGTCGCGTTGTTCGTGAAGCGGACCGCGCGCGACTTGCCCGTCGCGCCCGATGGATCCGTTACATCCTGCTCCGGTGGTTCGTACTGGACGCCTTTGTAGTCAACGAGGACGCGGTAGACGCCCGCCGACGATGTGTCCAACCCCGAAAACGCGAACGACCCATCGGGAGCCGTCATCGTTGTCCGAAAATCGGTCGCTTCGTCAATGGAGCGAAACAGGCCGGCGTTGATGAAGAGCAGCGTCACGGTCAGCGGCGTGCTCGGCAGCGACACCCCGGCAGTTTTCATCATGACGCTTCCTGTCAGCGTGCCGCCAATCGGCGCGGCACGGAGCGGCAACGCGAGCGCAAGGAAGGCGACCGCGAGCACGGAAAACACCAGGCGATGGGCGACACGCGAGCAAGTGATGGACAATTTCTTCGTCCTCAGTCCTCAGTCCTCAGTTCTCAGTCCTCAGTCTCCTCCTCGTGATGCTACCAGCGTTCGCGGGGTGCGACAAGGCACGCATATCTGTTCAGGGCTAGGGGAAGTGCCCGCGCAGCGCCTGCTCCGCTTCGCTGTTGTCTGGCGGTACGCCGTTGGGCCGCGAGAGCGGACTGCCAACAAGGATCAGTAACAGCTGGGCGCGTGATGCTGACAGTGGCGACGTCACCATCATCTTCGAGTCGGGCGCGATCACTGTGGACAAGGAGAATCAGCCTGTCGTCAACGAGAACAAGATGACGCTCCGATGAGCGCGCATCGAGGCAGGTATCCCCAGATAAGGAGCATGCGATGATTGCGCACTATCGTTCACTGTAAGCCAGAGAGGCGTGCGTTACATGTCACAGCAACCATATGGACAGCTACCGGGCCAACCGACCGGCAATCAACCGCCGTGGCAGGGACAGCCGCAACAATGGAGCGCATCGGGCACACATGCTGCCGTCGCATCACAGCCAATCCGCGTGCTCCGACGCAGCCTTGCGCTCTACCTTCTCAATCCGCTCTGGTGGCTCATCTGGATCGGCACTGCCGGTATCGGGCTGATCGTGTGGTTCGTCCTCTGGTGGCGCGAACGGCTACTCATCTACCCGGATCGCATCGTCCATGTACAGGGATTTCTCACCGTGCGGGAGCGGATCATCCCGATGTACCGCGTCCAAGATGTTACCGTGACGCGCCAGTTAGGGTTTGGTCGCATTGTGATCGAGACTGCTGGGGAGCAGAGTCACGAGCAGTTCGGCTGGATTCGCGGTGCGCCTGCGGTTCGCGACTTGCTGTATCGGCTGATGAGTGAGGCACGAACCGCGTAGCGGCCAAACGTGCGGGTGACGGAGCAACCGATTCGTCGGAAGGGCGTCCACTTCTGGTTCTATGACGTGGGTACAGTCCCCGGCTGGGATTACGCCGCTGATGCTACTGGGGTGGGCTACTGCGCGGCGCAAGAGGCGCGCTGAACGTAGAGTCTTTATTTCTCCTCATCAATCAAGCGACAGGCGCGGATAAACTGCAACCCTCGATTGAAGTATTCCGCGATTGTCGCGCGACTGCGGATGGTGGCATCCATCCAATCGCGGGTATCGTCCGGTAAGAGAGATGCAAGGGCGATAACATGCGGTTCTTCGAGATAATCCTTCAATAGTGCGTCTGCGATACCAATGCGGACAATCCACGCAAGATGAAAGACGTGTCCAAGGTCGGCCTCTTTCATTGCTTCGAGATATTCGTCTCTGCGAAGGGCGAAAACGTCATAAAAGTCATTGAGAGCCGTTAGCAACCCTTGTTGACGTAAAAGCAGATGCAGAACCGCCCGCGAGACACGCCCGTTACCGTCTCGGAAAGGGTGAATCGCGTTGAAGCGATGGAAGAAAACGATGATGGCATCGAGACGCTCATCGTCTGACGGAGCGGCCTGCAATTGTAGTTGCAACGCTTCGAGGGCTTCGTGCATCAACCAGCCAACCTGATGCGGCTCTGCCGGGGTTATGTCTGCTCCCTCGATTTCAACTGCTACCTGACGATACATGCCTGCATCGTAGATGCCCGGCAAGAGAGTACGGTGCATTTCACGGATAATGGACTCCGGCACGCCCCGACCATCGTAGTTTTCCAGATAATAAGAGACGCTCTCGAAAAGAGCGTCTTCCGTCGGTCGGTTCGGTTTGTCTGCGTTATCTGGCGGCAAGGGAATCACGTAGTTGCCGCTCGACATCCTCGCGCCTCACGTCCGGCTCTTCGGTGGCGATATTTCCCCACACTGCATCCACACGCCGCTTGAACGTCGTCTCCGCGTTACGAACGGGAGGCGCGACCTTCGACGCATCGGCAAGCGCGCGCGTGAGTTCTTCTGCTTCACGCTTTAGAGCGATCATTTGCTCTTTCGTCACCGGTTCTCTCCTCACGTTACGCAATACCGCTACATCCGTGTGATACGCACATAGTATACCATTGGTGTACCACACTGCGGATACAAGGCACGCCATTTTTGACGGCGACGCGCACCGCTGCTATACTCGCGTCAATGATCTCGGCGATGAGCCGGAAAGAGTAGACGCCGCGCCGCATTGAGCGAGCGGGGGATGGTGGAAGCCTCGCGGCATGGTGGCGTCGAAGTCGTCCGGTGAGCCAGCGGCAGTGCCGCACGGGTGCGCCCGCTACCGCGCAACCGCGAGGGACGCGTCGCGCGTCCGAAGCGAGGTGGTACCACGGGTTTGCACGCTCCGTCCTCCGCAGGGAGGCGGGCGTTTCCTTGTTTAAGGACTGAGGACTGAAGACTGACGGTTCCGGTCGCACGGCGTGAGGAGGACTGACGATGGCGATTGAAACGAAGCCGGACATTTTCACGGCGGCGGATGCGTTGCCGAAAGCGTACGACCCGAAAGCGGTCGAGGGGCCAGTGTACCTGTGGTGGGAACGAAGTGGGTTCTTCGCGCCCCCGCCTGAGCGACCCGACGAACCGGACCCGTTCGTTATCATCCTGCCGCCGCCGAATGTCACCGGATCGCTACATAACGGTCATGCGATGTACACGGTCGAGGATGTGCTGATTCGCTGGCGGCGGATGCAGGGGTATCCGACGCTCTGGCTGCCCGGCGCGGATCACGCGAGCATCGCTGTCCATGTCGTCGTTGAGCGCGAAATGGCGAAAGAAGGGTTGACCCGGCAGCAGTTGGGGCGCGATGCCTTCCTGGAGCGCGTCTGGGCATTTATCCATCACTACGGCGACCGGATTCTCTATCAACTGCGCTCGTTGGGGTTCAGCCTCGACTGGTCGCGCTATATCTTCACGATGGACCCCGGCCCGTCGCAGGCGGTGCGGACGACGTTTAAAAGTTTGTACGACCGTGGCCTGATCTACCGCGCGAACCGCATGGTGAACTGGGACCCGGTCAATCAGACGACCGTTTCGGACCTCGAAGTCGAGCAGATCGAGGAGGACGGCTCACTCTGGTACATTCGTTATCCGGTCGAGGGCGATCCCTCGCAATCCATCACTGTCGCGACGACGCGCCCGGAAACGATGCTCGGCGATACCGCCGTAGCGGTCAACCCGGAGGACGAACGATACCGCGATCTGATCGGTAAGACGCTCGTGTTGCCGCTGCTCGGGCGGCGCATCCCGGTCATTGCGGATGCGCATGTGGATGCGGCCTTCGGCACCGGCGCGGTGAAGGTGACACCCGCGCACGACTGGAACGACTATGAGGTCGGGTTGCGACACAATCTGCTGCAGATCACGATCTTCACCTTCGATGGCCGCATGAACGATGCGTCAGGCCCCTACGCGGGCTTGACGATCAATGAGGCGCGCGCGAAAGTGCTCGAAGACCTCACGGCGCATGGCAACCTCGTCAGGACGGAAGCGCATCGGCACACGGTGCCGCACGCGGAGCGGGGGAGCGCCATCCTTGAACCGATGCTCTCGTTGCAGTGGTGGGTGGACATGCAGCCGCTCGCCACGCCGGCCATCGCGGCGGCGCGGGATGGTCGCATCCGCTTCGTGCCGGAGCGCTTCGCGGGCGATTACTTCCGCTGGCTGGAGCATATTCAGGATTGGTGCATCTCGCGGCAACTCTGGTGGGGGCACCGCATCCCGATCTGGTATGCGCCGGACGGCACAGTGATTTGCAGCGCGCGCGAATTCCCAACGCCGGAGGAAATTCCCGCCGGGATTGATCCCGCGACGCTGACGCGAGACCCGGATGTGCTCGACACCTGGTTCTCCTCCGCGCTCTGGCCCTTCAGCACACTCGGCTGGCCCGAACAGACCGACGACCTGCGTCGCTTCTACCCGACGAGCGTGCTGGAAACCGGGCCGGACATCATCTTCTTCTGGGTCGCGCGGATGATCTTTATGGGCCTCGCGATGACGGACGACGTGCCATTCCACACCGTCTACCTCCACGGCATCATTCGGGACGAGCATGGGCAGAAAATGAGCAAAACCAGGGGCAATGTGCTCGA
>JALYUS010000439.1 GCA_030853625.1 Chloroflexota bacterium | reverse complement strand
TTGCAGGAAGACTTCGGCAAGGCCATGCGGACGTTCGGTGCGCACCGGCTCGACCGTCCGGAGTGTCAGGAGGTCTTCCAGCGTTCCCTGCGCCACGATCTGCCCTTCATTCATGATCGCGATGCGGTCGCAGAGCCGCTCGGCTTCCTCCATGTAGTGCGTTGTGTAGAGGATCGCCATGCCGTCGTCGCGCAGTTTCTCGGTCAGTTCAAAGAGCGCCTCACGCGATTGCGGGTCCACACCGACGGTCGGCTCATCGAGCATCAGGAAGCGGGGGCGATGGATGACACTGACGGCGAGGTTAAGCCGCCGTTTCATGCCGCCGGAGTATTCCGACACCCTGTCATCCCGCCGGTCATTGAGACCGACGAGCGTGAGCAGTTCGGTGGTGCGATCCGCCAGCGCGCCGTCGGCGATGCCGTAGATTTCGCCGAAGAAGCGCATATTCTCCGCCGCTGTCATGTCGTCGTAGAGGGCGATCTCTTGCGGCACGACGCCAATGATCCGCTTGACGCGCGCCCCGGCCGTCACCGGCAGCCCGGCGACGGTCGCGGTGCCACTCGTTGGCGCGAGGTAGGTGGCGAGCATGTTGATCGTCGTGCTTTTGCCCGCGCCATTCGGACCCAGGAGGCCGTAAATCTCGCCGCTTCGAATCGTCAGGCTGACGCCGCGTACCGCCTCGCGATCGCCGAACTTCTTGTGTAGATCGTGCGCCTCGACGACGGTTTCAGTCGTTACCGGCACTTCCATAGTCATCACTGATCGCTCTCCTTTCATGATGGGCGATTGCCCGTAATTGTCTCTTCATTCTGGTGGCATAGGCTTCAGCCTGCGATTCTGAGACCGCAGGCTGAAGCCTATGCCACTCTATCCTACGAGTATCGTCGCGAGCGGCGGACGCGGCGCGTGTTCGGCAGCGCGTCGAACTGCCAGTCGAGCAGGGCAAGCGCCCGCGCCCCGACATTGACGGCCCGTCCAAGGAAGTTCCCGACCATCATGCCGATGAAGGCATCATTCAGGACCGCCGCACTCGTCCCCAAATCCCACTGTCGCGCCACGACCCGCATCGCGATCCGTACAATGAGCAGGCTCAGAAAAGCCACCATATAGGGCCAGCCACCGAACTGATAGACCATGCCGCTTTCCTGATCGCGCCACACCCGAATCATCTGCCCGCAGAGCAGGCCCGTCCCGATGCCGATCAGCGTGCCAACAAGCACCGTTACGGCATCCTGTATCCGGAGGTTCGACCCGCCCAGATAGCGGGTCGCCAGATAGAGTACGCCGATCCCCGGAATCAACAAGTCGCCACGCGTCACCGGCCGCCGCGCGCATTGCCGGTAGAGCATATAACAAAAAAGCGCCGCGCCGAGGACTGCCGTCTGCAAACCGTTCATCGGATACTCCCTCCAGATTCCGCATTCCGCCGAGCGTCCCTCGCTCTGTGATCAGTATGCGGTGGGCGGCGCCGACGCGCGTCGCTCAAAGGGATGGTTCGTCTCTTTCCCTTTTGGGCGATACAGCGGTCGTCCATTTGACGCGGATCGCCAGGAAGGTAATACTACCGATACGAGAAAGCGACATCGTCAGGAGCGGGCGGAATACGTGTATGGTACTGCCTATCCGCCCACAACCGCTGCTGATACAGTCTGGAGTTTGAGCGCCATGATCGTGCGGGCGATTCGAAATCGAGCGGAAAGGCGTGCGCTACGGTGCATTGCCCTCTTCCTGTGCGTATTGCCCGTGCTCGTTGGCTGTGGCGCGCCCGGCGTGAGCAACAACATCCCCGCTGTCACTGCACTCCCGACGCTCACCTCGCTCCCGTCCGTTACTGCACCCGCCGCGCTACCGGATCGGCTGCATCTCCGCCCCGTCGCGCCGAACGCGCTCGCCCTCTTTATCCAGCCGGATGATGGCCATGCCCCGGTGCTCGATGCCTTCAACAACGCGCGGACGCGCATTGACCTGATGATCTACCTGCTCTCAGACCGCGATGTCATCACCGCGCTGAAGAACGCCTCCCTTCGGGGAGTTGCGGTGCGCGTGTTGCTGGAGCAACATCCATGCTGCTCCGGCGACAATGCGATGCAGCGCGCGCTCTTCGGCGAGTTGCAGGCAGCGCGCGTGCAAATGCAGTGGACAAACCCCGCCTTCCGCCTGACGCACGCGAAGATGGCCGTCGTGGATGGCACGACCGCACTTGTTATGTCGCAGAATCTGACGAAGTCCTCCTTCACCTTCAACCGCGAAGCGAGCATCACCGACCGCGATCCGGTGGATGTCGCGGCGCTCGAAGCGCTCTTTGCCGCCGATTGGGAGCGTTCGCCCTATGCGCCATCGGACCCGAATCTCGTCATCGCGAACAGCAATGCACGGCAAGCGTTTCTCACACTGATCGGTGGCGCGACGCAATCCCTCTCCGTCGAGAGTGAGGAGATGCAGGACCCGGCGATCATTGACGCCCTGATCGCGGCGCGGAAGCATGGCGTCATCGTGCGCTATATCGGCTCGACGGCCTCAGCCGGGACAATCGCGCCGCAACGGGACGGCAATGCCGCCGGACGCAAGCGATTAACCGGTGGCGGCGCGAGCGTCCGTCTGCTCACCGCGCCCTATATCCACACGAAGACCGTCGTCGCGGATGGGATCGTTGCCTTCGTCGGCAGCGAGAACTTCTCGGCCTCCTCACTCGACACAAACCGCGAAATTGGTATCCTGACCACTGACACCGCGATCATTGGCCGCCTGACGAGCGTCTTCACCAAAGATTGGGCGGCCGGGAAGTCGGAGATCTGAGAGAACCTAACCCCCGAACCCCTTCCCTACAAGGAAGGGGGGACAGAAGGAGCAACACAGTGGCGGATGATTGGAGCGACCTTCGCGAGCGTTTTGCCATCGTGTCCGCCGATTTTCTGGCGCTGGCGAGCCAGATAGAAACGGGGCGCGCCGAGGAGCCGGGCGTCTGCGGTGACTGGTCCGTGAAGGAATTGGTCGCGCATATGGCGGCATGGGATTGGGAGGGCGAGCGCCATTTCCGCGAACTGCACGCCGATAGTGGGGCGAGCCAGCCCTACGATGTGGAAGCCTTCAACGCAGCGGCAGTGGACGAGCGGCGCGGGCAGACGTGGGACGAAACGCTCGACGAACTGCGGCGCGCCAACATGACCTTCGCCGCCTCGCTCGCGAATGTCTCCACCGGGGATCGCGAGGCGGATCCGCGCTACGCCTCGTGGCTCCGCGCTATCGCCGGCCACTACGAGGAGCACACCGCGCAGGTCCGTACCTGGCTCAGTGCGTGATCGCGGCGTTCGTACAGGATTGTCGCTCACAAAAACGTGATGGATTCCCCCCTTGACAAAGGCGAACAGATGTTCTAATCTGTGGTCGTACCGTTCTATTCCTGCATCCCGACGAATGGCCGTTGTTTCTGCCCAAGGAGGGTTTCACATGTCCGGTCACGTTATCTGCCACGTTGATATTCCCACCAACAACCAGGAAGAAGCGGGAAAGTTCTACGAGAGCCTGTTCGGCTGGAAGATACAACCTATCCCGCAGATGAATTACTCGACGTTCGCGCCGGGGGAGGGTCCCGGCGGCGGCTTCTCGCAGATTGGCGAATCGGTCGGGGCGTACCAACTCCGTGCCGGTGAGGTGCTCATCTATGTCGCCACCGATGATATTGACGCGAGCCTCGCAAAGGCCGAATCGCTCGGCGGCAAGACGGTCGTGCCGAAGATGGAGATCCCGACTGTCGGCTGGTTCGGCATCTTCACGGACCTAACTGGCAACCACATCGCACTCTTCACGGAAAAGTAATCGCCACGGCCTCAGCCACGCATCAAAAAGGGCGTCTCTCGCGGGGCGCCTTTTTGATGACGAACATGACGCAGGCTGGAAGGCCCGCGCTACCACTACCGATCAGATCGCAATCGTGCCAACGAGGCGCGTCTCGGCGTCGCAGTACCAGAGCATGCCATCGTGATAGGTCAGGCCATGCGGGTTCGCGCCTTCGTCGGGGCCGGGTTCCATCGCGAGGATGCGCCGGACATCGCCGTCCAGCGTGTAGCCGGTGATCGTGCGGTGCGTCGTCTCGGCGACCCAGAGCAGTTCGCCGTCCCACGCGAGGCCGTGCGGCCGATTGCCCGGCGCGGGGAACTGGCGCAGGATCGCACCACTCGCCGGGTCGAGTTCGTACGTTGTCGCGGACGGCGGCACCGTCACCCAGAGTCTTCCGTCAATCCATTCCAATCCGTGCGCGCCGCTCTTGCCCGCGCCCGGCGTCGGCAGCCGCCCCAGTTCCGTACCATCGAGCGCATAACGGAAGAGTTCGATGGGTGTGAAGGTGGAGGCGACCCAGAGCGCCTCACCATCGAACGTGATGCCGCTCGAATGGTGTGTTGCGGTCGGGAACTGCCGGAGCGCATGCCCATCCTGCCAGTCGAGCAGATAGACATCGAGGTTGTCCTGGTCAATCACCCAGAGACCCGCGTCCGTCGCCTGCAAGCCGTTCGGCTGCGGGCCGGGGGTCTGCCAGCGCGGTTCGCCGCGTACCTGCTCCGTCTGTGGCTCCATCGTCTTCCTCTCCTCACGCCTACTGATCCCGAAATCCTCGAACAGCCATACCCTACCATGTGTCTGGTTTGATGATGATACCTTTGCTGCCTCGAAATGTCGCGGAGAATTACCCTGTTCGCGAAGGAGCAGGGGGGATCATACGGACGCGCTACGCTGGTAACATACCGCTGTCAATGTCACAATCATCATGGATGCGATGGGACGCATCCGCGACGGGTTCGTTAGCGTATCGCAGGAGGGATCAGGATGAAAATCGTCATTGGTGCGGAGCGGCCGAACCGGATGTTCGATCCGCTCGTCGAGGAGTTTCCAGAGGTCGAGTTCGTCAGCCCGAAGAGCAAGGAAGAAGAGCAGGCGGCGATGCGCGATGCCGACGCCTTCCTCGGCCGGATTGGCGCGGAGAGTTTCGAGGCGGCGGGGCCGTCGCTCCGGTGGGTGCATTCCAGCGGCGCGGGGATTGAGACGATGGCGGCGATCCGCGACCTCGTGGACAGCGATGTCACCGTCACCAATATGCGCGGCGCGCACGGCCGCTGCATCGCCGAACACGCCTTCGCGATGTTGCTCAGTCTCACCCGCCAACTCGTGCCGCTGATGGAAAACCAGCGGCAGCACACATGGGAGGCGAGCCGCGGCAAGATGCGCGAGTTGACCGGCAACACGATGGTCGTTCTCGGTATGGGCACGATTGGCAGCACGATCGCGCGGCGCGGCGCGGCCTTCGAGATGCGCGTGATCGGCGTGGATATGCAACCCGTCGCGCCACCATCCGGCGTCGAGGCGGTTTGGCCGCTCGAACGGCTCGATGAGGCGCTCGGCATCGCCGATGTCGTCGTCGTCGCCACGCCGCAGACGCACCTGACGCGCGGGCTGATGGACGCACGGCGCATTAACCTCATCAAGCAGGACGCCTTTTTGATCGTCATCTCGCGTGGCAAGATCATTGATGAGGCGGCGCTGATCGCTTCACTCAAAGAAGGCCGACTGGCGGGCGCGGGGCTGGACGTGCAGTACACCGAGCCGATGCCGCCGGACGACCCGCTCTGGGATGCGCCGAACATCATCATTACACCCCACTGCTCCGCTGC
>JALYUS010000312.1 GCA_030853625.1 Chloroflexota bacterium | reverse complement strand
TTATAGAGCGTCGGAATGTCGGTCGAGCCTTGAATGCTGGCGTGGCCGCGCATCGCCATGATGCCGCCGCCCGGCCTACCCATGTTCCCCAGCAGCAACTGCATCACACCGGCGGCCCGGATGATCTGCACGCCGGTCGAATGCTGCGTCCATCCCACCGCATAGACGACCGCGCTCGTTCGCTCCCGCCCGGAATTCGTCATCAGTTGCTCCGCGACACTGAGAAACTCCGCCTCGGTGCAGCCGCATTGTTCGGCGACCATCTGCGGCGTATAGCGGGCATAGTGATGCCGCAGGATATTCAGCACGCAGTTGGGGTTGGCGAGCGTCGGATCGCTCAGAGGCGGCACGCGCTTGACATCACCCAGCGTCTCAGCGCGGGACATCGCGCCGATATGCACCGCTGTCTGCGTGCGCTCCGGTTCCGTGTCCCCAGCATAGTTCCAATGCGCTTCATTGAGATTATACGCCCGGTCATCGGCGTGATAGCCGGAGAAAATACCGCTGCACTCCTTCTCAGCGTCTACGTAGTCATCACTGATGATCGTCGTCGCGTTGGTGTAGGCGAGGACATACTCTTTGAACCAGCGCTCCTGAGTGAGGATCTGGTTGATGATGCCGCCGAGGAAGACGATGTCCGTCCCGGCGCGAATCGGCACATACATCGTCGCGGAGGCCGACGTGCGGCTGAAATGCGGGTCAACATGGATGATTTTCGCGCCCTTCGCCCGCGCCTTCATGGGGAACCGGAAGCCGACGGGGTGGGCCTCCGCCATGTTGGAACCCATAATCAGGATGCAATCGCTCTGTTGCAGGTCCTCCTGAAAGGAGGTCGCCGCGCCGCGTCCAAATGAGGTGCTCAGACCGGGCACCGAGGCGCTGTGTCATATCCGCGCCTGATTCTCGACAGCAATAATACCCAGCGTGTTGAAGAGTTTCTTGAGCAAATAATTCTCTTCGTTATCGAGCGTGGCGCCGCCGAGATGCCCGACTGCTGTCGTATGGCGGATCAGATCGCCATCCGCATCGCGATCAACGAACGTGGCGTCGCGCGTCTCTTTCGTCAGATGGGCGATACGATCCATTGCCCAGTCGAGCGGTTTTTCCTCCCAGTGATCGCTGTAGGGCGCGCGATACTTGACGGTGGTGACACGATGAGGGTTCTGGACGAGTTGGAAGGTGTTCGCCCCTTTCGGGCAAAGGGTCCCTTCGTTGATCGGGCTGCGCGGATCTCCCTCGATGTCAATGCACTGGCCATCCTTGGTATAGACCAGTTGCGCGCACCCCACCGCGCAGTAGGGGCAAACGCCATTGACGACGGTCGCGCCGCGCAGCCGCGAGTGCTTGGCGACCGAAACGGGGCTGAACGGTTGCGGCGCATTGCCGAGATGCCAGAATCCGTTGCGTTTCAGTGCAGGCCTGCGGCTACCCATCATCCTCTCCTTGTTTCGTCTCCGAATATCACAAACGGCGGAGGATTGTTTCCAGTGAATCAGCATCCGTGCTGCATATGACGACCGACGGCCGCGCCAGCAAGCGCGTACACCGCTGTCGCATCACGCGTGCCACGCGACAAACAATGATGCAAAACAGTTCCGCGTGCGAGGGAGCGGCGGGGCGACGCGTGTCCGCCGCCTTTCCTCATCAGGCCTTCACTGTACGGAGCGCTGCCTGATTTGGCAACAGCCCTGACCAAAAAGCGGGCATGGTATACTTCGTCGGTTGCCCGCAATCCCGGAGGAGTAGATGACCGATCACCATTTCCGCCACTTGAAGCCCCATGATGAGACATTCACCGGGCTGGATACCTTCCCCGTGCCGCCTGATGTGACCGTCGTGCGCATGGTCTCCGATGAAGTGACTGCGCTCTGTCCCGTCACCGGCCAGCCCGATTGGTATGAGGTGGCAATCACCTATCGCCCGGACGCGTCGTGCATCGAATCGAAATCGCTGAAACTCTACTTCCAGACCTTTCGCAACGCGGGCATCTTCGGCGAGGCATTCGCGGCACGGGTCGCGCGGGACATAATGGAGGCATGCGCGCCCTGGTGGGTACGCACGACCGTCGTGCAGAAACCGCGCGGCGGTATCACGATCACCGCCAGTGCGAAGGTCGTCCGGGAGCCGCACGGATGACGCTCCACCGGCGCACCATTGGCTTCCTCCTGCTCAC
>JALYUS010000310.1 GCA_030853625.1 Chloroflexota bacterium | reverse complement strand
AGAATGCCTTTGACACCGAGATACGAGAGCACCTTGCCGTTCAAATCCTGCGACAGAAAGGCGAAAAAGGCGGCATCCGCCCGGAGGCGATCGCGGTTTTCGCGGACGAAATCGGGCAGATGCTGCGACCCCATCTCCTCCTCGCCCTCGACCATGAAGATGACATTCATAGGCAGCGTGCCGTTGACATTTTTCAGCGCTTCGAGGGCGAGCAGCGTGTTGACGAGCGGGCCTTTCTGGTTCATCACGCCGCGATTGATGAGGCAGGGGCCGAGTTCCGGCGCGAAGGGCGGCATCATGATCTCGCCGCCGAAGGGATCGCTGACTACCCACGTCTCGCCGAGCACGGGCTGCACGTCGTACATGCCGTAGAGGAGAATCGTGTGCGGCGCGCCGACATCAATCCGTCCGTACACGACCGGCCACCCTTTCGTTGGCACGATCTCGCCCGTACCGCCGAGCCGTTCGATCCAGCGAACGAGCATCCGGGCGCATTCGGCCATCCCCGTCCCGTCCGCCGAGATCGAGGGTTGGCGCACGAAGGCGCGCACCTCTTCCAGATGCCGCTCCCAATGCTCGTCAATATACGCCTGCACGCGGCTCGATTCCGCCATCATGTCGGACTCCCTTCTCGATGGAGAACAGTGGTGTTCGATGGGGTAGTCTAGCATACAGGTGGGGAACCTAACCCCCGGCCCCTTCCCGCGAGGAAGGGGTGACTCATTGCAATACCGAGGCGTTCCCCGAATACCCGAACCTCATGGAGACTCACTCCCCTTCCTCGCGGGAAGGGAGTTGGGGGTTAGGTTCTTTCTACCCGCCCGATCAGTGTTTCGCCGACGGAGCCGACGAAGCGTTCCAGCGCCTGCGGATCGGGGTCGGTGGGGAGGCGGAGAATGAGGCGGTGGACGCCGAGGGCGGCGTACTGCTTCGCTTCGTCCAGCGTGACCGGGCCGCGCGGCGTGACGCTGATTTCTAATGGGCCGAGCGCCGTCGGACGGGGAAATTGTGCTGTCGCTGTCTGGAGATCGGCGAGCGTGCGGGCGGTCGCGTCCACACTCATGCTGAAGCCGTACCAGCCATTGCCCTGTTCGACCGCGCGGCGATAGGCGCCCGGCGATCGCCCGCCAACCACGATGGGCGGGCCGGGTTGTTGGGCCGGCTGCGGGTGCGCCTGCACGTTCGCGAACTGGACGAATCGCCCGTGATGTGCGGGCTGCTCCGCGCTCCAGATCGCGCGCATCGCGGCCAGATAGTCGTCCGTGCGCGCCCCGCGCGCCGCGAACGGAATGCCGAGGGCGCGGAACTCCGGTTCGAGATAGCCGACCCCGATGCCGAAGATGAACCGGCCTGCGGAGAGCACATCGAGGCTGGCAATCTCCTTCGCGAGAACGAGGGGGTTCCGTTGCGGCAGGATGATGATGCCCGTACCGAGCCGCACGCGATGCGTCTGGGCGGCGAGGAAGGTGAGCGCGATGATTGGATCGAGGATGCGATCACGCGGCTCCATCGGCGACGGTGGCTCGCGCGGGTCGGGCAGGACGACATGCTCGCCTGCCCAGAGCGACTCGAACCCGACCCCTTCCGCCAACCGCGCGATGCGGCTCGCGGTCTCCGGCTCACTGCATGCGCCAAGATTCACATCAAATAAACCAATGCGCATGTTCTCGGACATTGTGTCGCTCCTTTGCATCGCCGTGCCGTGAAACTGACCGCGCGGCACATCTCACAACGATACCCGATTCGGTGCATTTCGGCATTCCGTTGTCGTGAACGTACATCTTGTATTGACTGCTATACTACGAAGGAATGTACCGCGATGTCAGCATTTTATGTATTTGATGAGGGTTCCGCATGCGTGATCGAAAAGGCGTGCCCGCACTGGCCGCGCTGCTACTTGCGCTTTTCGTCTCTCTTGTGCCGGCGCGGGCGGCGGAGCAGTTTGCCGACCCGGCCTTTCACGCGCTCTGGGCGCGCACGGATGGCCCCGTCGCGGCATCGGCGGTGCAGCGGACCTTTCTCTGGGGTCCCGCGCCGATCAGTGGGGCGGTGCAAGAAACATACGCGCAAAGTCCCGGCGGCATGCGGCTCGTGCAATACTTCGATAAGAGCCGCATGGAGATCACGCAGCCGGGAAGCGCGCCGGAATCGGCCTTCTATGTCACGAATGGCCTGCTCGTCACCGAACTGATGACGGGGCATATCCAGATCGGCAATGATCCGTCGCAGATCGAGTTGCGCGACCCCGCGAACATCGCCGCCGTCGGTGATAGCGACGATCCGAACGCGCCGACCTACCAGACGCTCGCGAAACTGCGCGATCTCCCGGCCCGCGCGGTGAACGCGGCGATCAACGAGCAGGTGGACCGGGCCGGGAGCGTCAGCGCGGGCGGCGCGGATGGCGTCACGACGGCGGTGCTTGTGCCGGAGACGCGGCACGCGGTCGCCTCGGTCTTCTGGACATTTATGAACAGTGCGGGGCCGGTCAGCGACGGCGCGGGCGGGATGGTCACGGGGCCGCTCTTTGCCAACCCGTTCTACGCGACCGGCTTTCCCGTTACGGAGGCCTACTGGACGACGGTGCGCGTCGCGGGGACGGCCCGACAGGTGCTGATGCAGGCATTCGAGCGACGTGTCCTCACCTATACACCCGGCAATCCCACCGGGTTCGCGGTTGAGGCAGGCAACGTCGGCGCGCATTACTACCAGTGGCGCTATCAGTCGAAGCAACCCACAGTCGTTGATCCTACCGCCGCAGTTGGCCCGATTCAGGTGATGAACGTCCTGGCGGGGAAGTACAATCTCACGCCCGGCGATGTCCCCGTGCGCTTCCAACTCCAATTGGACGGCGAGGCGACCAATGGCCTGCTCACGAAGAATGATGCGGACCCGAACTACGGCGCGTATCTCAAGCAATGGCAGCGTCTGACCGGCTACCGGCGCGTCTTCGTCCGAAGCGAGGCCGACAATCAGGCGTCGGCGATCCAATCGTTCGTCTCCATCTTCCGCACGCCGGATGGCGCGCTGGCAGCGCTCAACTTCAATCACGACCGTTCCCGTACCCTCCCGAACGTCGCAGTTGCGGACGGCGTACTCGGTACGAATTCGTATTTGGTGACCGATCGGTCCACGGAAGGAGTGACGATGTATTCGCTCGTCTGGCAGCAAGGGAACGTGCTTGCCAGCGTGGATATCAGCACGCCGACCCACGGAGGCCTGACCCCGGTGGATGCACAGGACCTGGCGGGCAAGGTGTCGCGCCGCCTCGCCGCCGATATCGCGGCCTGACCGATGCGCGTTCACGGCAATCCGCGACGCCGGTTGTTTGTATGCATCGCGATGGCGTGCATGACGCTCGTGGCGATTGTCCCACTCGCCCCCGCGCGACAGGTCGCCGCGCTCGTCCCGTTCGCGTCGCCTGCCTTCGGTGCGGCATGGTCGCCGGTAGATGAACCGGTTGCGTCGGGCGCGGTGCAGCGGCCCTATCTGTGGGGTGCGGGGCCGAGCAGCGCGGGCCTCTCAGAGCCATACCGCGATGCGCCGGGCGGCATGCGGCTCGTCCAATACTTCGACAAAGCGCGCATGGAACTGACCGATCCCGCGCGCGGTACGGTAACGACCGGACTCTTGACGCGCGAACTCGTCACGGGGCGGATTCAGATTGGCGACAGCCCGGCGAGTATCGAGGTGCGCGGGCGGGGCAGCACGACGGCCATCGTCGGCGACGCGAGCAATCTCTATCCGACATACAGCCAACTCCGCGACCAGATTGACCGCCCACAGCCGGACACCACCGGTCAGTTTGTGACCGATGCACTCACGCTGCCACCCGATGTCACCGCCGATACCCCGCTCGCCGTCCAATCAGGCGGCATGGCGCGGGCGGCGGATGACCCGAATGCGCAACTGCTGCATTTCGTGCCGGAGACCGGGCAGACGATTCCGCAGGCCTTCTGGTCCTTTCTGACGGCGGATGGTATGGCGCTCGATAACGGCGCACTCGTGAATCAGACGCCGCTCTTTGATTGGATTCCAGTCGTCGGCCTGCCAATTTCGCCCGCCTGGTGGGTAACGGCCCGCGTTGGCGGCACGCCAACGGCGGTGATGCTCCAACTCTACGAGCGTCGTGTGCTCACGTACACACCGGCGAACCCGCCCGGTTTTCAGGTCGAGATGGGCAACATCGGCCAGCATTATTTCCAGTACCGCTATCTCAGCGCCGATGCGCCGCTCATCCCGGTCGCTGTGACGACGGCGACAGCAACCGGAAAAGCGCCGAAGCCGACAACGATCACGCGCCGCCCAACATCTACCCCCCTTGTCACGGGCGCCGGGCCGGTGCGCATTGTCGCTCTCGTCGCCCGCCCGCCGGACGGCGCGGCGGATGTCAATGGCGAAATGGTGACGATCCGCAACGACGGCCTCGCGACGGTGGACATCACGCACTGGACATTGACGGACGCGAGCGGGATCAATGTCTTCACCTTTCCGTCGCTCGTCCTGCCACCGGGCGGCATGGTCGTCGTCCATTCAGGGCAGGGCGGCGCGACCGCGACCGACCTCTACTTTGGGAAGAAGAAAGGCATCTGGAAGGATACCGGCGATACCGCGACGTTGCGCGATGCGACCGGGGCGGTAATGAGCACATACAAGTATGGGAAATAAGTTGTGGGCGTTCACGTGAAAAGGGTGCGCAGTTTGCCCGGTGCGTTGGTCGTGATCCCGGCGATGCCGCGCCCCGCGAGAATACCGGCACGACGCAGGTCATCCAATGTCCAGACCGAGACCGGGAAACCCGCGCGCCCGGCATGGGCAACGAAACGCGGCGTCGCGGCCTGGTGCCAGACATTAATGCCGACGCAGCCCAGTCGCTGCGCGTCGGCAATGGCGACGTTCGTGCCCTGTCGCGTCAGGAGCCAGAACGGCAATTGCGGCAGCGCAGCGCGGGTTGCCTGAATGATTTCGGTGTCGAAGGAACTCAGGATAATGTCGTCCGTCCGCGCGCCGATCGTTGCGGCGAGCGTCTCCGGCGGAATCGGCTCTTTCAGTTCGAAGTTAATGAGCGGCAATTTGCCCCGGACGGTTGCCAGCGTCTCCGCGAGCGTCGGGACATCGAAGGCCGCGAGTGCGGCGGCGGTCGTCTCCGCGATCCGTACGGGATGCCCGTGCGTCCGCTGGAGCACGTCATCGTGGCTAATGACGATCATGCCATCCGCGCTCATGCGCAGATCGCACTCAAGCCCGTCCGCGCCCTGCGCAATGGCGAGGCGAAACGCGGCGAGCGTATTCTCCGGGGCATCCGCCGATGCGCCACGGTGGGCAATGATCAGGGGCGCCGAAGTGCGTTGGATACGTCTCATAGCATGGAGCGTATACCACTTTCCTATCAATGTAAAGGTGGCAGCCAGGAGTACTATGCCTATTCGCATCGGTAAGTATCTCTGTCGGCGCCGTGTTGGTGATAGCATCCTGGCGGTATGATGCCCACGGAAAGACGCATACATGGAGGCAGGGATGATTAACGCGGAAGCGGGGCGATGGCCGAACGGCGCGCGGTGCGCGGTGACACTTTCATTTGATGTGGACGCGGAAACGCTCTGGCTGATCGCGGACCCGGCGAATGCACACAAACCTGGATTGCTCTCGATGGGGCATTACGGCCCGACCGTCGGCGTGCCGCTGATTCTCGACCTGCTTGCCCGCCATGACCTGCACGCCTCGTTCTTCGTGCCGGGGTGGACCGTGGAAAAGTACCCCGAGACGATGCAGTCAATCGTCGCGGCCGGGCATGAGATCGGCCATCACGGCTGGATTCACGAGACGCCAACCTCACTCGCGAAAGATGAAGAGCGGGCGGTGCTGGAGCGTGGCCTGCGCGCCATCGAACAGGTCGCCGGTGTCCGCCCGGTCGGCTATCGGTCGCCGTCGTGGGAATTCAGTACGAATACCCTTGAACTGATCGCGGAGTACGGCTTTCGCTACAGCAGCAATTTGATGGATACGTTTCTGCCGTACCGGCATCCCGGCACCGACGTGATCGAATTGCCGGTGCAGTGGATTCTCGATGACGCGCCGTTTTTCCTCTTCCGGCCGAGTGGTGCGACCCGTCCGATCCAACCCGCCGCGCATGCATTGCAGGCATGGCAGGAAGAATTCGCCGGTATCTATGCGTACGGTGGCCTCTGCATGCTGACGATGCACCCGCAACTCTCAGGGCGGCCGGGGCGCGTGCAGATGCTGGAGCGATTCATCCAATACGTGCGGGCGATGCCGGAGCCGGTCTGGTTCGCGACGGGTGCGGAAGTCGCAGCGCATTGGCAGGCGCGCCAAACATCCTGACCGTGGCAACCTCCTTGCACTCTGCATCTGCGTGTAGGGCGGCGCGGCGTGGCTTCGGAAGGATGTTGAGGCCGATGATGCGACAAAAAAGCATCCTCGCAGGTGCGGGTGTATTGTCGGGCGGCGTGGCGGCACTCGCCGGGACGAATGCCGCGCTCGCTGCCGCCGCGCCACCACTCTGGTCGGTGCTGCCCGGTGACACGAAGCGGTACTCGTGGCGCGATGGCGAAATCAGTTATGCCGTCTGCGGGACAGGTCCACCGCTCCTGCTGCTGCACGGGATCTATGCGACTGCTTGTGGCTATGAGATGCGCCGCCTCTTCGCGCCGCTCACCGCGCAATATCGCGTCTACTGCCCGGATTTGATCGGCTTCGGCCTCTCGGACCGGCCCGCGATCGAGTACACACCAGCGATTTTCATGCAGATGATCCGCGATTTCGTGCAGGATGTCGTTGGTCGCTCGTGCATAGTCGTCGCGAGCAGCCTGACCGCCGCGTACGTCATCCAACTTGCCTTCGATCATCCCGGCCTCTTCCGTCGTTTAGTCCTCGCGCTCCCGACGGGGCTTGAACAACTGGAAGATCGCACGCCGAGTGCGAAGAAAACCGCAGCCACGGCCCTGTTTACATCTCCGGTGATCGGTGAGGCGGTGTTCAATGCGCTCGTCTCGAAACCAAGCCTGCGCTATTACCTGGAGAAGCAGAGCTACTACGATAGAAACGCGGTGACGGACGACATGATCGCCTATTATCATGCCGCCGGACACCAGAAGAACGCGCGCTTCGCGCCCGCCGCGTTTGTCGGCCAGCAACTGAACTGGCCCGTCCGACATGCCTTCGCGAACCTCACGCAGCCAGTGATGGTTGTCTGGGGAGCTAATGCGGTAATCGCGCCCCTGAAGTTCGCGCAGACGTTTCGCCACACCAGTCACCACGCCCGCCTCGAAATCCTTGATCGTTGCGGCGCGGTCCCACACGATGAGTGCGTAGACGAATTTCTCCGGCGCGTGCAATCCTGGCTCGCCCTGCCCGACGAAGAAGCGCGCTGGTGCGAGCCGATAACGGAGAAAGCCTAACCCCCCAGCCCCCTTCCCTAAAAGGAAGGGGGAGTGGACCTACTCAGTCC
>JALYUS010000305.1 GCA_030853625.1 Chloroflexota bacterium | reverse complement strand
TGGCGCTTAGTGCGCTCGGACTCGCCGCATTATCCGCCCGGCACGGCCCGCTGCTCCTCATCTATGGCTGCTTGATGATGATCGGCAGCGCGCAGGCCTTCAACGGTCCCGCCAGTTCGGCGCTCGTCGCGCAGATCATCCCGATGGAGGCGTACGAGAGCGCGATCACCTGGCGGAGTAGCATGCAGCAGGTCTCTGCCGTACTCGGTCCGGCGGCGGGCGGCTTCCTGATCGGGCTATTCCATGGGGGGACGTGGGTCTTCGCGCTGTACGCCGTTGCCGCCCTCTCGTATGCGTTGCTGCTCGCGTCGCTGCGTGTCCGTCCTGCCGCAGCGCGCGTCATCCGGGGAAGAACGCTGCGCTCGATCACGGAAGGAGTGCGTTTCCTCGGTCAGACGCGGGTTTTGCTGGCGGCGATCACCCTCGATCTCTTCGCCGTTCTGCTCGGCGGAGCGACGACGCTGCTACCGATCTTTGCGAAGGACATTCTGCACGTCGGCCCAATCGGCCTCGGCTGGCTACAGGCGGCCGCGTCGGCGGGGGCTGTGTGCATGGCGCTCACGCTCGCCCATCGTCCCGCATTCACGCACGCCGGGCGGACATTGCTGCTGGCAGTGGCCGGATTCGGCCTAGCGACGATCGTCTTTGGCCTGTCGCGATCGTTCGCGCTCTCATTCGTGATGCTCTTTTTGCTCGGCGTGATGGACAACATCAGCGTCGTCATCCGCTCCACACTCCTCCTCGTGCGCACGCCCGACGAGATGCGAGGGCGGGTGGGCGCGGTGAACTCGCTCTTTATCGGTACTTCGAATCAACTTGGGGGGTTCGAGTCGGGTCTGGCCGCGCAATTATTCGGCCCGGTGATCGCGGTCGTCGCGGGTGGCGTCGGCACGCTGCTTGTCGTGCTGCTCGTCGCGCGTTTCTGGCCGGAGATGCGCCGCCTCCGTACCTTGAGCGAACCGGCGCCCCGGCATTGACGCGGCGATCACGCCATGTGAGACTCCGACAATGAACCGCACGCCGATTGTCTACAGCGACCATTATCTCGATCACCATACCGGCCCGCACCCGGAGACGGAGCGACGCCTCGTGGCGATTATCGAGCATCTTGAAGCGGCGGGGCTACTGGCGGATCGCCCGCTCCTCACGCCGACGAACGCGCCGCGCGCGGCGATCACGCGCGTCCATGATGCCGCGTATGTGGCGGCGCTGGAGCGGTTCTGTGCGGCGGGCGGTGGCTGGCTCGAACCGAGTACCGTCGTCTCAGCGGAGTCGTTCGATGTCGCGCTGCTCGCCGCCGGGGGCGCGATCCGCGCCGTGGATGCCGTGCTGACCGGCGAGGCGCAGCGCGTCTTCGCGCTCGTCCGCCCGCCCGGCCACCACGCGACTGCGGAGGCCGGCATGGGTTTCTGCCTCTTCAACAATGTCGCGGTTGCCGCCCAGCACGCGCGCGACCAGTATGGCCTCGAACGGATTGCGATCATTGATTGGGATGTCCATCACGGCAACGGCACGAACGACATCTTTTACAGTGATCCGCACGTCCTCTTTGTCTCGGTCCATGAATATCCGCTCTACCCGATGAGTGGCCTGGCGACGGAGCGCGGCGCGGGCGCGGGAGAGGAATACACGCTCAATATCCCGCTCCCCGCGCGCTCCGGCGACGCGGATTACCTGCGCGTCTTCGATGATTTGATTGGCCCGCTCGTCCTCGCGTACCAACCCCAACTGATTTTCGTCTCCGCCGGGTACGACGCCGCACAGGATGATCCGCTCGCCGGGATGCTCGTCACGGACGATGGTTTCCGGCAGATGGCCGAGCGTGTCGTTGGCTGGGCGGACGCCTGCTGCGATGGTCGCCTCGTCGCCCTGCTCGAAGGTGGCTATGACCTCGCCGCCCTTGCGCGGGGCGTCGCCGTCACACTTCGGGTGCTGGACGGAGAGAACCCTGATCCGTAGAACCCCTTCAACGTCCTCGACGCACTCCACACTTGACAGAGTCAATAAAAACCCCCTTCTCCAGTGCGATGGAGAAGGGGTTTGGAACTTTTAGCGTCGCGGCGCGATCACGGAGGGCGGCTGCGAGCGGCCCCACATCAGCGACCACGGGCTGGGCATCTGCGCGACCGGCGCTTCGATCAGCACCGGCGCGTTCATCGCCAGCGCCTTGCCGAGCGTCGTCTCCAATTCCTTCGGACTGTTCGCGCGCAGGCCGACCATCCCAAACGACTCCGCCAGTTTGACGAAATCGGGGTTGTGCAGATCGGACGCGATTGTCCGGCCGGCCATGTTCTCCTGCTGCATCCGCTTGACATTACCGTAGGCGTTGTCGTTGAAGACGACCGTGACGAGCGGGATGTTGTGCTTCACCTGCGTCGAGAGTTCCTGCACGTTGTACATGAAGCCACCGTCGCCGTTGATCGAGACGACCTTTTTGTCCGGGTTGCCGACTTGCGCGCCGAGCGCGGTCGCGTAGCCATAGCCGAGCGTCCCCTGATAGCCGGAGGTGATGAAGGTGCGTGGGTGATAGACGGGGAAGCCGAAGTTCGAGAAGTAGCCGACCTGCGTGCTCTCATTAATGAGGATCGCATCGTCCGGCATCGCGGCCCGGAGCGCCTTCGCGTAATCCGCCTGCGGCTGCACCTCCGCCATCTTCTTTTCCAACCCCGCCTTCAGGTCGTTCAGTTCCTTCTCGCGGGAGGGGCGCTTCGTGTTGTGCGTGCCAATCTGTGCGGCGAGTGCGGCGAGGCCCGTCTTCGCGTCCGCGATGATGCGCACCGTCGGCTCCATGTTGCGGCCGACTTCCTCTTCATCAATATCCATGTGGATGACAACTTGCTCCGGCGTGAGACCCCACTGCGTCGCAGGCTCGACGAAGCGCGTGCCGACGGCGAGGATGACATCGGCGTCGGGCAGCAGTTCGCGGCCACCGAGCGAGGTCTGCGCGAGGTATTCGCGATCCGAGAGCGCGCCGCGCCCATTGCGGGACATGACGACGGGCGCTTGCAGCATCTCCGCAACGGCGCGCAGTTCGTTCCACGCGCCGCTGGAGAGAACGCCACCACCCGAGACGATCAGCGGGGTTTTCGCCTCGCCGAGCAACTTCGCCGCACGGGCGATCGCATCCGCAGCCCCCGCAGGCCGCTCGCGATCCACCTTCTCCGGGGCGAAGAGTTCGACCTCGCCGGGCCTGGCAAGGATGTCCGGCGGCACTTCGATCTCGACCGGGCGCGGGCGGCCCGTGCGCATCTGCTGGAATGCCTCGCGCACGAGGCCGGGAATTTCCTCCGGCGTCATGCCGCACGCCGACCACTTTGTGACGGACTTCAGCATCTGCTGCTGATAGGGAATCTCGTGCAGCATGCCGCGCCCGACCCCGATCAGGTCCGACTGAATCTGCCCGGAGAGGCAGAGTACCGGCGCAGAGCAGGCGTAGGCGGTCGAGAGCGCCGCCGTTGCATTCAGCAGCCCCGGCCCCGGCACGACGAGGCAGACGCCGACCTCGCCCGTCGTGCGGGCATAACCGTCCGCCATATAGGCGGTCGCCTGCTCGTGGCGCGTATGGACGATGCGGATGTTCTCTTTTTCCGCATAGAGCGCATCAAAGGCCCAGTCCAGTTGCACGCCGGGTAGCGCGAAAATCACCTTCACGCCCTCGCGTTTCAACGATTGGACGAGTGCCTGTCCCCCGGTTAATTCGGCCATCTGTGTTCCCTCCCGCTACCGACAACAACGACGAATCCTTCGCAGAACCGATTGTATACCAGAGATTTGCAGGGATAAAGACGAAATGAGCGTCCTCTTCTCAACCATCCCCGCGTTTCGGGCATTGTAAACGAGCAATGAGCAACGAGCAATGAGTAAGGACTGGCTCCCTCATTGCTCATTGCTCGTTGCTCAGATTCTGCGGCCGAGGCCACCAAAAGGCCAGCGGCCAAAGGTCGGCGGGGCGGAGCCATCGGTGCGGTAGGTGAGGACGGTGAAGGTCGCATCCTGCGCGTTCTCCCTCATGCGGCGTGGCGGGTCGGCGTTAGGCTGCGTCAGCCGCCGCCAGACATCGGGGTTCGTCGCGTCGGAGACCCAGAGCAGGGTACTCGCCCGCTGGAAGACACGCATCGCGCCGTGTCCCTCCTCCTCCTGCCAGCCGTCTTCCGGCAGATGCGTCGCGTACCAGTCGGTGACCGCGCCATAGGTTGTCGGCGCGCGATACCAGAGCGCGGTGCCGGTGATCCCACGGGTCTTGAGCATTGGCGCGGGGTTGCCCGCCTGCGCGATCGGCACGTTGTCCACTCGCAGGAGCGTCGCGCCGGGCGGGACGGGCAACCAGACTGCGGGATTGAACGGGGTCGCATTCGCGGCGGCATCACCGAGCGATTCCGGCCCGGATGGCGGCTCCGGCCGGGTCGTCGCCTGCCGCGCCAGTTCCTGCACCCGCTCCCCGGCGGTAATCGCTTGCCGCCGCACAAACCGATAGATCGCACCGAGGATCAACCAGAGGACGAACGAGACGATGAGCAGCGCCGCAACTAAAATGATGATCGTTCCGAGCATTCCGATGCCTCCGAAGCGCCGAACAGCGACGATGAAACGCGACGCCAGCGCGCAAACAGCCCGCCGGTAACGCATCACGCCCCACGCGCGACTACGTTCCCAAGCCGGTCAAGCCAAAGAGCAGGATCAGGAAAACCGTGAGCGTGACGATGGTAAAGATTTTCTCGCGTTGCAGAGCGAACAACACGACCGTCATCGCAACGCGCGTTACCGGCGTCAGGATGAGCGCAAAGATGCCCAGTTGAATAATGCTGACCGCATCACCCGCTGCCACACCGTGCAGGATCACGGACGGCCGCACCGTCAAGTGCTGCTCTGTGTTTACAATTTGATGAAGCGATGTCTGCCCGCCGCCCGCCGGACCCCGGATAATCAGGAGGACGAGGCCGATCAGGATAATCACCGCCGCGATCACAACGCCAACGCGGAGAACGTAACTGATCCAGATTTCCAGCCCCGGCCCACCAGGCGCTTCCGGCGTCTCTGAGGGATGCGCGACGATCATTGCAGCGTCTGAATCCATATGCCTATCCTATCGTCGCGCGCTCACAGCACGCCGAACCCACGAAGCAACATCTCCAGCGCGACGAGCGCGAGCACGGGGAGAAAAACAAGCCGCACGGTCGTATTGCGGAAATGCACGAGCAATTTGGCGCCCAGCGTCGCGCCGATCAGGATACCGAGCGCGACCGGCGCCGCGACAACCGGCAGCACATCACCGCGCCAAAAATAGATTCCGGCGCTCGCGGCGGCGGTGACGCCGATCATGAAGTTACTCGTCGCTGACGAGACTTTGATCGGCAGGCGCATGGCCGTATCCATCGCAAGCACCTTGAGCGCGCCCGATCCGATGCCAAGCAAACCGGAGACAACGCCCGCCACATACATCAGTCCGAAGCCAAGCGGCACATGCGTCACCTGATACGCGACCATCCGGTTCTGGGCGCGATCCGGGTATGTGCTCGCCAATTTCAACCGTGCTGCGAGGCGATCGTCGACGACATGCTGCGGAATATCCTCGCCGATTTTCTTGATCGTCGGGACGACCGAGAAGAGCAGAATCACGCCAAAGAGGATGAAGAGCAAGCGCGGATTGAGATAAACGGCGACGAACGCGCCTGTCACCGCGCCGAACGACGTGGCGAGTTCGAGCAACATGCCGACCCGGATATTGGTCAGGTGATCGCGTACATAGGCGGCAGCGGCCCCACTGGAGGTAGCGATGACTGAGACGATGCTCGCGCCGATTGCGACCCGGATGTCAAGCCCGAAGCCAATCGAAAGCAACGGTACAATAAGGATACCGCCGCCGAGGCCAACGAGTGATCCCAGCAACCCCGCGCCAATCGCCGCAACGAAGACGCCCGCGATGAAAAGGTCTACTCCGGCCATCAGTCTGCACGCGCTCCTTTGTCATCACCCGCCACGCATCTCATGGGGCTATCCCGCGCGAGTCTATCACCAATTCTCGCGAAGAGGCGCGTTCCTTTTCCTTGTTCCTTTGTCCGGTCATCGGGCCGGGCGCTCCGTACCGTCGGCATCGGCGTCACCTTCAGCAGGTGGGGCGGTCTTCGCACCAGATTGTGCGTCGGTGCTTCGTGGACGCTGCATGATCTCTCCTCGATAAAAACCGTGTCCGAAAAGAATGCATGCACATGCCGTACCACAGAGCATGAACGTACAGGGACCGATGCCATGATGTCGTGGCACGCGGGTTGCGTAAGGAAAGACCGGAGAGTCGGTTTGTTTCTATCCTGTAGGAGGTTTCGCACATGGTACTGGTAGAACTGGCAAAGATTAACTTCGGTCTGGGTCTCATCGGTTGGATCATCGTCGGCCTCATCGCTGGTTGGCTCGCGCATATGGTGGCGGGTTCGGGCGGCGGCAATCTCATCTCCGACCTGATCGTCGGCCTGATTGGCGCCTTCGTCGGCGGTATTATTCTCGGTTTCTTCTTCAACGGGACGACCGGGATCGTTCTCTCGATCGTCGTTGCCTTCATCGGTGCGCTGATCCTCACTTGGATCGTCCGCGCGATCATGGGTAGCCGTTCACCCGTCTAATCCCACCCACAAGAGTATAAGAACGACTGGCCACCCGATTGGGTGGCCTTTTCTTCTGAAAGAAATGCAATGACCCGGGTTTTCCATCCGACGCTGCCCCGGTTGGGAACGCCTTTGTGTATACTGCGGGGCATGGCATCGGTGGAGGAGCGGGCATACTGGGTTGCATGGGCGCGCGTGCCGGGGATCGGGCCGGCGCGTCTTCGGTTGCTCGCTCGCGCCTTTGGCACGCTGAAGGCGGCGTGGAATGGCCACGCGCTCGATCTCCGGGGCGCGGGGTTGGACGAACGGACGACGGCAAGCGCGGTGAAGGCGTTCGGTACGCTCGATCCGGCGACGGAATGGGAACGAACGGTGCAGGCCGGCATTACCGTCCTCACTTGGAACGACGAGGAGTATCCCGACCGCCTCCGTTCGATTGCGTCCGCGCCCGCGATTCTCTATGTCCGTGGCACACTGACGGCGGACGACGCGCTCGCGGTGGCGATTGTCGGCACGCGCCGGGCGACACCGTACGGCCGCGAGGTGACGCACCGGATCGCGACCGATCTCGCGGCGGTCGGCGTGACGGTCATCAGCGGGCTGGCGAAGGGGATTGATGGCATCGCGCACGATCGCTGCCTTGCCGCCGGGGGCCGGACGATTGCGGTGCTCGGGCACGGCATGAATACGGTCTACCCGCCAGAGCACCGGAGCCTTGCTGCCCGCATCGCGGACGGTGGCGGCGCGCTGATTACGGAGTATCCGCTCGGCGCGCGCATTGACCCGGCGAATTTCCCCGCCCGCAACCGGATCATCAGCGGCCTCGCGCTCGGCGTCGTGATCGTCGAGGCGGATCGTAAGAGCGGCGCACTGATTACGGCGGATTTTGCCGCCGACCAGGGGCGCGATGTTTTCGCCGTGCCGGGAAGCATCCTCAGCCCAATGAGTGCGGGGACGAATGCGCTGATCAAGGACGGCGCGCGCCTCATCACGGGCGTGGATGACATTCTGGCGGAATTGCGGCTGGAGATTCGTCGTGAGCAGCACGCCACCCAACAGGCGCTGCCCACCCTGCCCGGCGTCCCTGGTGCGGAGGCGCTCCTGGGCGCGCTGAGTGCGGAACCCGCTCACATTGATGATCTCTGCCGCGCCTGCGGCCTGCCGATCAGCGATGTGAACGGGCTGCTCGTCCAACTGCAACTGACCGGCGCGGTGCGCCCAGCGGGGCCGCAGTTGTACGTGCGTGCGTAGCGCGTCGGTATATCGTGCAAAATCCGCGTCACACCCGCGAGACATTCCGCGTTCAGATGGATACGATAGATTGGGCCGACGTTGAGAGACGGGGCAGGAGGGTGACATGAATCTCTATGGCGTGATTCTCGCGGGTGGTGGCGGCACGCGGCTCTGGCCCCTCTCCCGCCAGCATCAACCGAAGCCGCTCCTCAACCTGCTCGGTGACCGGAGCATGCTGCAAGATACCGTCGCACGGCTCGCGCCATTGATCCCACCGCAGCGGCTATTTATTGCCGTCAATGCGGTGCATGCGCCGGAAGTCGCGCGCCAGGCGCCGGAAGTGCCTGCCGATCATATCGTTGTCGAACCCGTCGCGCGGGAGACCGGCCCCGCCCTCGGCCTCGCCGCGATCCATCTCGCGCACAAGGACCCGGAGGCGACGCTCGCCTCCTTTCAGGCCGATCATGTCATCCTCCAGCCGGATGTACTGCTGAAGGCGGTCGCTCTCGCCGCCCGCGCCGCGCAAGACGGCTCGATTGTCACGATCGGCATTACGCCGACGTTCGCCGCGACGGGCTACGGCTACATCGAACTCGCCGGTGTCACGCGGCAGGAACAGGAAGACGATCTCTGTGTGCGCGAGGCGGTGCGCTTCGTGGAGAAGCCGGGGCGCGAGACGGCGGAAGCGTACCTCGCCACCGGCAACTTCGTCTGGAATGCCGGCCTCTTCATCTGCCGCGTCCAGACACTACTCGACGCCTTTGCCCTGCACTTGCCGGAAACGTATGCGGGCTTGATGCGAATCAAGGAGACCATCGGCACCGATGCGTATGTGGAAACGCTCGAATCGGTCTTCCCGACATTCGACAAGGTGAGTATTGATGTCGGGATCATGGAGAAGTTCCATCCGCTCGTCACCGTGCCGTGCGATCCGGGGTGGAACGATGTCGGCGACTGGGATACGCTCGCCTCGCTGATGCAGGGCGACGATGACGGCAACGTGGCAATCGGCACGATCCACCTCGCCATCGAGACGAAGCGCACGCTCGTCCACGGCCGGGACCGCCTGATAACCACCATCGGCATCGAGGACCTGATTATCGTGGACACGCCCGACGCGATTCTCGTCATGCCCCGCAACCGCGCGCAAGATGTCAAGAAACTCGTCGAACGGCTGACGAGCCATCACTGACGGAAGCGCTGAGTAACAAGTACTGAGTATTGAGTGATCCCATACAGACAACCGCGAAGCGTTCCGCTTTCCGCACTCAGCGCTTTCGCTTTCCGGGATTAGAAAACCCGTTCTGGGTGTTACCATAAGTGATGCATCGTATTGACACCGGCGGCATCTTTTCTGCTACGCTGACGCACGTGAGATGTGAACGTACATTGTACATGAGGAGGGGCGCAATGCCCGACGAAACGATAAAAGCAAAAGCGCCAACGAAAACGCCACGCAAAACGACGGCTGCCGCGACGAAAGCGCCTGCGACGAAGCCGACAAAGCGCACGACGACCAAGACCACCGCGAGCGCAACGAAAGCGCCGACGACGCGCCGCACGACCGCAACTCGCACGGCAGCGACCGGCACGCGCACGCGGAGTGCAACGGGCGGGCGGTATGCGGCGATGCCGCCGATTGCGGCAGGATCGCGGCTCGTGATCGTCGAGTCGCCGGCAAAGGCGAAGACGATCACGAAGTACCTCGGCCCCGGCTATGCGGTGCGCGCCTCGATGGGGCATGTGCGCGACTTGCCGGATCGCGGTATCGGCATTGATCTCGAACACGATTTCGCGCCGACCTACGTCGTCACCGACGATAAGACGGAGACAGTCAAGCAATTGAAAGCGGCAATCAAGAGCGCGAGCGCCGTCTACCTCGCCACCGACCCCGACCGCGAGGGGGAAGCCATCGCCTGGCACGTCGTCAAGGCAACGACGCCAACGCGGGACAAGCCGGTGCATCGCGTCACCTTCCACGAGATCACGCAGGACGCCGTGCGCGCCGCAATCGCCAACCCGCGCGAGATTGATATGCATCTCGTGGACGCGCAGCAGGCGCGCCGCGTGCTGGACCGGATTGTCGGCTACCGCCT
>JALYUS010000293.1 GCA_030853625.1 Chloroflexota bacterium | reverse complement strand
CGGCGGTCACGACCGTTTCGCCGCTTGCGGGCGGGCAAGGAATTCGCGCCCTGATCCTCGATCACAGCGGTACGAATCCCGGCTTCGTCAGCCCGATGCCCGCCTCCACGAATGTCGGCGCGTATCAGCAGTTGATCGAGGTCTTTTGGTTCGACGGCACGATCCTGCGTCCCTCAACGACGATTGATACGACGAACGTGACGAGCATCAGTTCGGGCAACGTCAAAGCGGAAACCCTCGTTGCAATGGGGTCGGGGGGGGGCGGCGTAATCACGGGCAGTAGTGCGTTTGTTGCCAATCCACTCATCCCCGTCGTGACGTTCTGGCTACCGAAACAGCAGACACTCCTGGTCACAAACAATGTGCTGGCGGTCGCGGTCGCGACGGGCAGCTCCAACTCGCGGTTCTACCCGTTCATTGATGGCGCGATTATGTCTGCCGCCGCTATTGCCCTGCCCGCCTATACCGGCGCATCGGGCTATATCGGTACGGGTGCGTCGGGGCTGACCACGCTCACACCCGGCCCACACACGCTCACGCAGGGCTTCTACGCAACGAGCGGCGAGGTGATTACCCTGATTCCTGTTCACTGCGGCGTGCAGGCAGTGATTTTCACATAAGGCATGGTACAATGCTTCCTCAATCGAGGAAGGAGTCTGTACTGTGACCATGACGCGACGGACAATGATGACGGGATGTGCGGCCACCGTTGCCGCCGCGATCGTCACCCGCGACGAAAAGGATCACATGGTCACACCAATGCATATTCTCCGCCGTCCGCAGGGTCTCCCCGGCGCGGGCGCAAAAACGATTTGGATCGGTGACAGCATTACGACGGGGATCGGCGGCACGGCGGTGAATAGCGGCAAGTACGTCGCCAAACTCGCCTCGCAAAATGGGTGGCTGATTATCGGTGACAACATGGTGACAAACGCCTCGTTCGAGACGGACACCAGCATCTGGATACCGAACCGCGCCACACTCACATCAGACGCGACGCACGGCGGCTCGTCGGTGACTGTGGGTGCGGGCGCGAAGGCGATGAAAATCGTCCCGACTGTGGATGCGACCTTCTCCCTTGCCTCGCCGGAGGGAGACACGGGCGCGGTACGCCTGGGATTACAGGCGGGCGTCACCTACACTTACGCCGCCGATGTCTATGTCCCCGTTGGTACGACGGGAAGCATCAACCTCTCTATTTTCGACAATGACGGCACGGGACTCGTATCGAGCGATAGCGCGGTCGTCGTGCCAGCGAACGGCTGGCAGCGCATTTCGGTAACGCGAACGATGCGTGCCGGGATCACCGACGCCTTTTGCCGCGTCAACTGGACGGGCGGGCGACTGACCGACGCGATCTGGGTAGACGCTGTGCAGTTGCAGGGGGGCGCAACGCTCCCTGCCTGGACGGATAGCGTCTCCTCGACGGTTCCCCCGCGTCCGGCGGAAGGTGGCACGACCCTGCAAAGCACGGACGCCGCCGCAAACAGTTTTCAGGGCAACATCGCGGCGCGATACACAAATTACGTGACAGCGGCGGGCGGCGTTGACCTTGTCTCGCTCTACATGGGGACGAACGACCTCACCGACTCCGGCTATGTCAACTGGGGGCCGACCTCGTGGCGGGCCGCGCTGGACGCCGCCTTGCAGGCGATCATTGGCGCCGCGCCGAACGCGCAGGTCGTTGTCCTCTCGCTCGGCTACACCACGACCAACGATGCGACCGCGATTCCCTCACCGTGGCCGGGTGGCACGCGAGCAAAGGCCTATGCGGGGATGAATCAGATCACCGAGCAGGCGGCGCACGATTATGGCGCGGTCTGGGTGGACATCACCGGGATGCCAGCGGCGGACGTGGACGGAACGGGTATCCATCCGAATCAGGCGGGACACGATTATATCGTGACACAGTTCTACAAGGCCTTCGGGAGGTAGTCGCCTGCGATCTCCCGGGCCTGACCAACCTTGGCATCGCCATTTCGTCTGGGGGTCTAGGCGTCGGTTGGCTTGGGCTTGGGGCCGTGCGTGCCTCGTACTTCGTTGATATAGCGATTGATCTCGTCCCGGTGAATCAACAACAAACCGGCGCGCTTTTCGCCGCCCCCAACGCGAATTGCGTCAATTCGACCGCGCGTGATTGCCTCGCGCACCGCGCCAGGATGAATGCCGATTTGTTGTGCCGCTTCTGCCACCGTAAACAAGTCTTTGTCCACCCTTTCAGGATAGCACGCTATTTCGAGAAAGAGACGCGCTAATACGCTTGACACATCAAGAGTAACACGCTAATATGCTTTTATCAAGGGATTGGCCCTTGAAGAATTGAAACGGCCCGGCAGGTGGTGGAACACCGAACCGAGCCAAGCAAGCAAAGGAGTTGTGTTCCTATGCAAGCCCTCACTGGCCATCTTACCACACGCACGGTTGAATTGTTCTACTTGGAATCCTTCGAGGCTACCTTCGGCCTGCCGGATGGACAGTCCGTCACGCAGTGGCAGGCTTACGAACCGATCACTGGCGCGCCGGTTGGCCCAATGAGTGGCGACGGGGATCCGTCCTATGTGCGTTCCTACATGACCGCTCACCACCCACGGGCGATTGAATGCCGCGTCGTCACGGCCTAGTCAATGGTCAGAAACGCGGTGGCGTCATGAGCGTCACGCCGAAGCCCCCGGCCTTCCGTGACGCCGACGTACTCGCGGTGGCGCGATTCCTTGAAGCCGAGCGCCAACGGCTGGGTGACGAGCGGATGCTCGCCATGCTCAACGCGGACGGCTTTTTGCCGCGACACGCGACGAAGCGACAGAGACCGCGGCTTGTCGAGGCGACGCGCGGGGCGGATCGCGTGATCGCCGTGAAGCCGCTGATGGAAGCGACCTATGCCCCGTTGCGGCAACAGATACGACTGGTTGGTTCCGACGAACAACACGCGCCAACGATGGCTGCGCTGCTGGCGCGGAAACGTCCATTGGCTGGTGTTGAGAGGGAAGGACGATGATTTGCTCTTCGCGGCGCGTGGCGGTATGCTGTCGCCAATCGCAATGCTTCCACCACCACAACACAAACGGTCGTTGTGCGTCTTACGGGCGCGATGTTCCGCGTGTACGCGCGGGAGGGGAGGCGTGATGAGCGTTCTAGAGCGATGTGAGCGGACATTGAGGGACAAGATCGCATACGAAGCGGTGCATCCGGGAACGCGTTCGGCGG
>JALYUS010000205.1 GCA_030853625.1 Chloroflexota bacterium | reverse complement strand
GGGCGGTGACGGCGCCGACCCCGGCCGGGCGGCGCTTCGCCGCGTTCGGCCGCGGGTCGATGGCGGCCTTCCCGCCGGGGTCGGTGTTCGGCGAGGCCTCGATCGCGATCGGGGCGGACACGCTCATCGGCGCGCTCGTCACCTTGTCGGCCGGGATGGTACCCGGACAAGATCTCGGCCCGGCGCCGGTGCTCCGGATCGGCGACCGCTGCGTGATCGGCCGCGGCAGCCACATCGTCGCGCACCAGTCGCTGGTGATCGAGGACGACGTGTTCACCGGCCCGTACGTCTATATCCCTGAGCATTCGTAGACGTAGGCTATTCGCATGGGTACCGAACGGCGCGGCAGTGCAGGTGAGCAGGGTCTCCACTGGGGCGGGGACGTGCGCATCTCTGAAGACGAGTGGGTCAAGGACCTGAAGACGGGCGAGATGCGCCTGTCCGAGAAGGGTATTACCCGGCAGAAAGAGGACATCGCCGAGCTAGCCGACCGGCTGGGCGGGGAGATTGCCGAGTGGTACCCGGAAAACGATACGTCGGCGTACAAGAAGCGGCGTATCAAGCTTCCGAACGGGCGTAGCGTGTGGCGGGTTTACCGTCCGGAATTCCGGCGCATGCTCGCTGACTACGAAGACGGGAAAATAGAGGGGATCATCTTCTACGACATTGACCGTCTCGCCCGTCAGCCGCGCGACCTGGAAGACCTGATCGACCTAGTCGAGTATTACAAGCGGCCCGTGGAAACGGTGACCGGAGCTATCGACTTGCGCACGTCCAACGGTCGCGCGATGGCGCGCGTGCTGGTGGCTATGGCAAACAAGTCGAGCGAGGACACTGCGCGGCGCGTGGCCCGTGCGCGTCTCCAGGTGGCGCAAGAGGGAAACGGCAGCCGTTTCACGGGTAGCCGCCGGCGTTTTGCCTACCGGCAAGACGGAAGCCTTAACGAGGCGGAAGCGGCGCTTATCCGTGACGCGGCGAAAAGGTTCATGGCTGGTGAGTCGTGGAACGGTATCGCCAAGCATTTCCGTTTCTCGGGAATCCGGCCGGTTTACGCGAATATCTGGTCAATGACTTCTATCCGCCAGGTTCTTCTGTCTCCCTCCATCGCGGGCATCGCAGTGTATAACGGTTCGCTGCGTGAAGAAAACAAGACGGGCCGTCCGAAAAACCTCTATTCAGACCCAGAAGCCGTCGCGCTGAAAGACGCGGGCGGCCGGTACCTGATGGGGAACTGGACGCCGGTCCTGAAGGTTGACGAGTGGAAAGCACTCGTAGCTGAATCAGAGGCGCGGAGGAAAGGACAGGCTTTCAGTGCTCAGGGAACACGGAAATACTTGCTAACCGGGCTCTTGCGGTGCGGGCGCACTCACGACAACGGAGTGGTGTGCAACCGGTCTATGGCTGGCTTCAGATACACTAATAAAGCCGGTACGCTCTCTTACGGCTATCGGTGCCCGGACAAAATACAGGGCGGTTGCGGCGGCCTCCAGCGGAGCATGCCAAAACTCGACAAACTGATAGAAGACCTGCTTTTCGCGCACCTAGCGGAAAACGCGCCGGACGGTGCGGACGAAAGCACTGGTACAGACGAGACCGATCCTGACGCTATCCAGCTAGCCGAAACACAGGAAAGCATACGCAAGCTCCGGATGGGGTACGCGGCGGTTCCCCGGACAGTCAGCGATGACACGATGTTCAGCGTGCTGCCGCAACTGGAAGCCACCGAACGCGACCTGAAGGCAAAGCTGCGGAAAAAGGCCAAGGTACGTATGGGCCGGGTTTCCCTTGCGAAGACGCCGGAAGAAGTGCGCCGCGAATGGGACGAAGCCAATGATAACTTGGTGCGCCGCGCGATTCTTTCCCGCTACCTGAAGGCGGTTATTATCCGCAAGACAGAGCGGCGTGGCCCGGGAGACCTGGATTATTCCGCAATCGAGCCGGTATGGCGCGAAGACGGAGAATACGCGCCGCTTGATTATGTGATTTATTAGCAGCGAAAGCGAAAGACGCCGGCTGTTCGTGCGGTCGGCGCATTTCGCGTGTTCAGGATGCCTTTTCCTCGTCCTGGTTGTCATCGCCGGTTTCCTGATTCCCGTAGTGCAGCAACAGGAGCATGTCAGCCCATTGCCGTTGCGTGATCTTGGGTGCGCGTGCAACGTGGTAAGCGATCCACTGTTCGCGGGTCATCGGTTCTGCGGCCGGCGTGCTGTCGTCGTGCGGGGGGTCGCGTCCCTTTGTCCCTACGTCCCTGTCCTGCCCGTTACGTGCAGACGCGCGTGAGGGAGGGACGAAGGGACGATCACTCACCGTGACTCCGGGCGCGCCACCGGCCGCGGCTGACCTGGTAGGCGCGGCCCTCGCCGGCGAGGTTTTGAAGGTAGCGGTAGAGCGGAGACCGGCTCATTCCGGTAATTCGCATGAGGTCGCCGATTTCTAGTCCCTCTTCGGGTGCGCGGCTAAGTGCGGCCCATAGGGTTTCTTCGGGTGACTGCTCGAATTTCCGGCCGGGCATCTGCGGAAACTCGGCAGGCGCGGCGAGCAGGGAATTGCGGGATACCTGGTCAAGCCTGTGGGGTATCTGCGAGTGCAGGGCTGCCGTTTCGGTGACCATCTCGTCTGTCACGAGATAGGCGCGGGCCGGGCGCGGGATATCGTGCTCCGTTGCGGAGGCAAGGAACTTCCCGGGCGCGTTCAGCTTGTGCGCGTTCCATCCGGCGCTAAGCATTCCCTGCCCTAGCACGAGGTCTACGTCTCGCTGCTCTCGGACGCGGAAGCATATCCGCAGGTCCATTTGCGACCGTACCGCGCCTTGTCCCATGACTTTTTGCGTCGGACGCTGTGTCGCCGCTACGAGCGTCACGGCCAGCGCGCGGCCTAGCCGTGCTATCTCGTCGGTGTACTGCATCGCTTCCGGTGCTTCCTCGGACAGTTCGGCGTATTCGTCGATAATGATCACCAGCGCGGGCATTTCCGGGGTTGGTTCCCATGTCCGCCGGCCGGCCGACGCGAGGAATTCCGCGCGCCCTTTGAGGATTGCCACCGCGTCGCGGAGCAATGCGGTTGCCTGGTCGGGGGTGGTGGCGAGACGGTCTATGCATTCGGTCCACGGGCCGAGTTCCATTCCCCTTTTCAGGTCGATAGCCCAGATGATCACGTCCGGGCACGCGGTCAGGTTCCCCATGAGCACGTTCAGCCCGCCGCTTTTCCCGGAACCGGTTGACCCGCCGAATACCGCGTGCCGGCGGAGGAAGAGCACCCGGCACGGCGTCGCATCCTCGAACGGGCCGAGTTCGGCCGGCTCGGTGACCGAGGCGATAGACGGGCCTGGCCACGGGATCGCGTCGGCGTGCGGGTCGGTGTCGAGTACCCGCAATTCAAATCTGTTTGCCCGGTCATCGGGGGTGGGGTAGACGCGGACCGCGCCCCGGAAGGTGCCGAGCGCTGATTCGATCGCGGGCATGCGGGCGATGACATCGGTGATGGTCTGGCCGCGTGCCAGGCGGAACCGTGCCCGCCACCCCCACAGGTCCACCGTGGCGGACATGACCGCCGAGCCGGCCAGGCCGACCGCGCGGGCAATGTCGGGCCAGGCGGCCAGGGTCCGCTC
>JALYUS010000197.1 GCA_030853625.1 Chloroflexota bacterium | reverse complement strand
ATTGCCTGCGCGCGGTAGCCGAGGCTGTCGAGGACATCCGAGACGACGGAGACATAGAGGTCACGCTGCATGAAGTCGAAGAGTTCTTTATCGCGCTGTGCGTCCATTGTTTTTCCTCACCCCCGGCCCCTCTCGTATGGAGCCATCGCCCCAGCGCTCCGACCTCGTTTCGGTCCGTCCGGCGATGGAGAGGGGAGATAATGCTTCAGTCGGCAGCCGGTTTTCCTCGCTCATTGCTCATTGCTCATTGCTCGTTGCTCGCTCGGACGCCGAATCCCAGCCGGTGCGAGACGGTTAAGGCGGCGGCGAGAACGGCGGGCGCGTAGTCGGTCGCTTCGAACTCGGCGGTCGTGCCGGAGACGCTGAGTGCGGCGACCGTCGTGCCTGTCGCGTCGCGGATCGGCGCGGCGACGCACGTCAGGCCGGGGAAAGACTCCTCGTCGTCGGTGGCGTAGCCACGCTCGCGGACGACGGCGAGCCGGTCGTGCAGCGCATCCACGGTCGTGATTGTTTTGGGTGTGCGGCTCGGCAGGCCGTGTTCGGAGACAATCGCTTCAATTTCCTCCGGTGGGCTGTCGGCGATCAGCGCCTTGCCCAGCCCGGTGCAATGGACGAGTTCGCGCGCGCCAAGTTGCCCCGCGAAGTGGATGGGGCGCTGCGGCGGCACGACCGCGATATGCACGACCTGCCCGTGATTGAGGATACCGAGGTTCGCCGTCTGCTCGCACTCCCGCGCGAGCGTTTCCAGCGCCGGGCGGGCGGCCTGCTCAATCGAGAAGGTCTGCCCGTAGATACTGCCGAGTTCAAACGGGCGCACGCCGAGGCGATACCGCTCGGAGGCGGCGCGCTCCACGAACCCATGCTCCTCCAACACCGTGAGTAGCCGCACCGCCGTCCCCTTCGCTAATCCCAGCCGCGTGCTGATCGCGGTCAGCGATTGCTCCGGGTGCGTGAGTGTGAAGGAGGTGAGGATCGCGAGGCCGCGCGCCAATGCACGCACTTGATAATCGCCACTCATCGCGCACGCCTTTCGGAAGTTGCCCCATCGTGAAACTGCTTTCCATCGTATGGCCTTTCCGCCTCATGTCAAGATGGTGGAACCGCTTCTTGACATCGCAAGGGGCGTTTTCTATAGTGCGGCGGTCGCACGTCGCACATAGCCACCTCGTCGCACGATCAGGGGCGAATTGAAACCAGCAGCTCACGGAGTATGCTTCGCATGAAAATCACTCGCGTCGAGACATTCTCGGTGATCGTCCCGCTGCACGAGGGCGCGTGGCACAGCCCGCAGTTCAACCCGGAAGGGTATGTCTACGGCGGGACGTGGGTGCGTCTCCACTGGCCGGACTTCCCGATTGTGCTGATCCGCTTGCATACTGACGAGGGGCTGATCGGCCTCGGTGAGGTGCCGAAGGGTATCTCGCAGCACGTTGTGCGGCAGGTGGCAGGGTTCTTTGAGGGGCGCGACCTCTGGTCATTCAACATGCAGGAGTTGCCGCTCGAAACGATGTGGTTCGCCAATCCGTCCGTCTATGAAGGCTACGAAATGGCGCTCTACGACCTGATGGGCAAGGCGCTCACTGTCCCGGTCTCCCGCCTCTTCGGTGGCGCATACCGCAACCGGGTGCCCGTCTCTCGCTGCTCGGGCCGGATGACGCCGGAGGACGCTGCGGAGACGGCGCGGCAGGCGGTCGCGCAAGGCTATCGCGTCCTGAAGATGAAGGCGACAGCGGACGACCCAGTCATCGAGCGGCTGGAAGCGATCCATGCGGCGGTCGGCGATCAGATGCGCGTCAACATTGATCCGAACCAGCGCTTCCACCAGCCATTCCGACTCTTTGAATTGGTCGAGCGGATGCGCGCGCACGGTCTACAGAATGTCGAGTGCTTCGAAAGCCCGTACAACCAGAAGAACCTCGATTGGTATGTGCTGGCGCGGCAGAAACTCTCCATCCCAATCGCGCTCCACCTCAACGTCGCGACCGATGTCTTCGAGGCCGTCAAGCGCGAGGCATGCGACTGGCTGAATATCGGCGGTCCGCTCGTCAACACGTACAAACTCGCGAGTATCGCGGAAGCGGCAGGCATCCCGACGTGGCATGGCTCCGGCGTCGGCCTCGGCATCTCCGAAGCGGCGTATGCGCAGATCTGCGCCGCCTGCAAGGCGATGACGCTGACGAGCGATATCTGCGGCGAGACATTGCGTGTGGATGACTGCATCACCGAGCCGCTTCGGTTCGCGGACGGTCACGTCCTTGTGCCACAAGGGCCGGGGCTGGGCGTCGAACTTGATATGGAGGCGGTGCGGCGGTACGCAGTAACGAGTAATGCATAGCCCGATGTGCCTCATTATCAGTCGGTCGCTTGACAGGGTATACCGCTCTTTATATCATGGAACGTAGTTTCATGATGACATCCTCGCACTGCGTTTTGCGTCTCATCATGTCTGCCAGATAGAGGGGAATGGGATGCTCGTTGGGTATGTGAGCGACGAACGGTATGTCGCGCTGGCGGACGCGCTGGTGGAGTTCGAGCGCGACGGAGAGATGGTCGCGGTCGCTCGCTCGACGCCGCGCGGGGAAGTTTTCGCGGCAATCACGCCGGGGCAGTACCGAGCGACGCTCGTGAAACCGGGTTTCGGCAGCAAGAGCGTCCATCTGGAGATCGTGGCGGGAACCCCATACCAGTTCCGGCTCCTGTCGGACAACCTCTGCGGCTACGCCTGGCCGAAATGGTCCCGTGCGGGCGAGCGGACGGAGTTCCGGGTTCACTCCGTGGAAGCGTATCAGTTGAGCCTCTGGCGCTACGGCGCGCGCAAGGAGTTCGTTCGTCTCCTCGGCTGGTACGACGAGCATTGCCCGCGCGCAGTGATGCAGATCACCCCGGACGGCGATTATACGCAGACCGGCGTAGCGTGGAACACGGTCGGCTACGGCAATCCCGATCTCACCCAGTTCGCCACCGCGCCCGAACGTTCCGGCCTCTACTACTTCCAGGCGAAAACCGAGTCCGGCGCATTCTTCTCCTTCCCCTGGGTTGTCGCCCCCGCATCGCCGCAGGCGCCGATTGCCGTGCTCGCCTCGACGAACACCTGGAACGCCTATAACAATTTCGGCGGGCGCAGCAACTACATCAACACTGCCCGGCTGCCCGACGCGCCGATTGTCAATGGGCGGCAGGACATGCTGCGCTACCGGACGGAAAGCGCCTTTCGCGAGTGGAGTTTCCCGGACGATGACTATGCACCGCTCTCGCTGGAGCGCCCCGAACCGTTCAACGTCGTGCCGGAAAGAACGGAAGTCACGGACATGATCGCCGGACGGCAAGCCAATCATCTCGCCCCGGCGGAATGGCGACTGCTCGGCTGGTTGGAGCGCGAGGGATTCACGTACGACTTCTATTCCGATCACCACCTGCATACGGGTCTCCTGAACCTTGATGCGTACCGCATCCTCATCATCAGCACGCACCCGGAGTACTGGTCACGCGCAATGTATAAGCGGGTGAAGGAATGGGTGTACCGGCGGGGTGGGCGGCTGATGTATCTCGGCGGCAATGGGCTGAACTGCGAGATCGAATTTCTCGATGACGCGACGATGCGCTTCAAGACACATCTGGCGAGCAGTGGCGGCGAGTTAGGGATGGTGGACCCGACCAATGCCGACCACTACCTCGAAAGCCGCTTCCACCGTTCGATGGAGAGCGAGGCGCATCTCACCGGCGTTGTGACGACGCATGCGGGGATTATGACTGCCGCGCCGTATCAGGTACGCGATGCGGCGCACTGGATCTTCGCCGGAACGGGGTTGAAGGAGGGCGACCTCTTCGGCATCGAGAGCCAGCACGAGCGCTGTCACGGCGGCGCGTCCGGCCATGAGACGGACAAGATGACCACCTCCTCGCCGCCGAACACCATACTGCTCGCGAAGGGGACGAACCCGGATGCGGGCGGCGCGGAGATGGTCTACTACGACGTCCCGGAGAGCGGCGGGGCGGTCTTCTCTGTCGGCTCGATCACCTATCCCTCCTCCTTGCTCGTGGACGCGCAGATCTCGCGCATTACGTGCAATGTCATTACGCAGTTTCTTTCGGCAGTAGGCAGGAGAGCGTAGTCGGTAGTCAGTTGGAAGCGGAAGCGCTTCGCGTCTTTCTGTCTACTGCCCCAGGAGGTACCCAACCGATGGAGCGCCGCTTACTCTTTCAGGAGTTCACCCGCACGGAACTGCGCGATCTGGCGCCGAACGCCCTCGCGGTTTTTCCGGTCGGCGCGACTGAGCAGCACGGCCCGCATCTGCCCGTCGGGACCGATTGCTACGCCGTCGAGTATGTCGCGCGGGAGGCCGCCGCGTGCATCGCCGGGGCGATTCCGGTCGTCGTCGCGCCAACGCTCCCTTTCGGCTCGTCGCACCACCATCTGCCGTTCGGTGGCACGATGTCGCTCGGCACGGAGACCTACTATCGCGTGCTGCACGATCTCGTGGAAAGCCTGATTACGGACGGTTTCCGCCGCATCTTCATCGTCAACGGCCACGGCGGCAACGACGAGTTGGTTCAACTCGTGGCGCGTGATCTCGCCCGCACGCATCCGGCGCATATCGCCGCCGCCTCGTACTGGGACATCGCCTGGGAGGCGCTCGTCGCCGAAGACGCGCATCTGCCGGGCGACTTGCCGGGGCACGCCGGCGCGTTCGAGGCGTCGCTCGTGCTCGCCTTGCAGCCGGACCTCGTGCGGGAGCCGCGCCCCCACCGCGACGATGTCACCGGCTCCGATCCGCGCGGCCACCAGGCCTATCGCGCCGAATTCCACGGCCGCTGGGAAGCGATGGACGGCTACTCGGACAGCCCGGATCGCGCCACGAGCGAGCGGGGACGCGCCTATCTTGCCGCCGCCGTGCGCGCGGTCGGTGACGCGTTTACGGAATTCTATGACGCGACACGCGGCGTGACGGTATGAAGATCACCCGCATCGAGACGATCCCGATTCAGATACCGATCAATCCCGATCGCGCGATCCGGGGTGGGCGCGGCGCCCATAC
>JALYUS010000557.1 GCA_030853625.1 Chloroflexota bacterium | reverse complement strand
CCTGACCGCCCTCTGGCATGTCCTCGCCGCCCTCGTCCTCTTTTGTGCCGTCGCTTCCGCTATCTATTTCATGAACGATCTGCGTGACCGTGCCGCCGACCGCCTCCATCCCAAAAAGCGCTTTCGGCCCATCGCGGCGGGAGAAATCTCCGTGCCGCTCGCATGGGCCGTTTGCCTTATCGGTCTCGGCGCGGCGATACCGCTTTCGTTCCTGCTGCGCCCGCTGTTCGGCGCGATCATCGTCGCCTACGTCGTGCTGCAATTCGCTTACACCTACTGGCTTAAGGAGCAGGTGCTTCTCGATGTCTTCGCCCTCGCCGCCTCCTTCGTCCTGCGCGCGATGGCCGGGGCGGTCGTGATCGCCGCGCCGATCTCCCCCTGGCTCTATGTCTGCACCGTCCTCCTCTCACTCTGTCTCGGCTTCGCCAAGCGACGCCACGAACTGATGCTGCTGGAAGCGGGAGCGGGCAGCCACCGGGCGGTGCTGGACGAGTACTCGGCGACGCTGCTGGAGGAGATTATCGCGGTGGTGACGAGTGCGACAGTGATGGCGTATGCGTTGTACACCTTCAACGCGGAGAATCTGCCGCCGAACCACGCGATGATGTTCACGATCCCGTTTGTCTTGTACGCAGTCTTCCGGTACTTGTATCTGGTCTATCGGAAGGGCGAGGGAGGCAGCCCGGAGGAAGCGCTGTTCGCCGATCGGCCGCTGCTGCTTTGCATCCTCCTCTGGGGCGCTACCAGCGTCGCTATCCTCTATGTGCTATAGGCGGCGAGCGGCAGTCAGCAGGCGTTCGTAGGGGCGCATTGCCAGCGCCGCCCTTCGTCCTTCGTGTTCGCTATCGCCCGGTGTCACCGTTCTCGTCATCGTCGCCGTTCTCCCCGCCGTTGTCGCTGATTGCGGGCGGCGGAGCGGCATCTTTCGCCGCGAGCGCGCGCGCGAGATTGAGGGCGAGAAGGCGACCGAGGATCGCTTGTTCGTCAGTTGTCGCCGGGTCGGGGTCGCTCCAGCCGTAGGCGGCCCAGACGGCGCGGTCGAGCGCGGCATGTGCGTTGGCGAGCCATGCGGGGCGGTCGTTATAGAGGTTCGTCAAGGTCCGGGCGGCGAGGGCGGCGGCGTCCGCATCGGGCGGGTTGAGCCAGTTGCGGCGCAGGGTATCAAGCCGCTGCGCCGCCTCTGCGATTGCCGCGCGCCCCGCGTCGTCCGGCTCCGGGAAGGGGAACGTCTCAAAGCAGGTCGTTGGCGTGTAACGCGGATCGTCGCCCACGCCGAGCCATGTTCCCTGCTTCAATGACCAAACCTCGTGCGCGCGGGAGTGCAGCACGCCGAAGAAGTAGTCGTCATCCCGCGCGACGACGATTACTTGACTATCGGGCAAGATTTCGGTCGGCAGCCAAATGAAGAGGCGATGTTTAGCGACTCGCGCAGTGCCGATGTAGCGTGCCAATCTCGTGAGGGCGGCGCGCATGCCGACGCGCGGCTCGACGTGCAGCCACCACCGCTCGCGGTACGCCGCGCGCCGGTTCTGGGTGCGTTCCGGTTTGACGAATGCGCTGACATAGGCGAACGGCGCTTCGTAGAGCGCGGCATCCGTTTCGGTCATGTCGGTGCCGAAATCCACGATGAACATGCCGCGCGTGCGCCCGGTGATGTCGTCCCCATTCACCCACGGGCGCACGACATCCGTGTTCGGCCTGCCGTTCGGGTTGAGTGGCGCGTGTAGCCACGGCACGGCGAGATCGGCCGACACGTCGAACGGCCCGCCCTTCGTGTCCCCCATGAAGGCGATGCCGAGGTTGGTGTGCAGCCGCCGCGCCGCCGTGATGTCCACGCCGGTCGTCAGGTCCGGATTAATCCGCGAAACCGCCGCACCATCCAGCGTGCGCGCCGTCTCCGCGCCATTGTCGAAGCCGACGATGGAGATGCGGACCGCCGCGCCGTCCAGTATCCACGGCTCGTTCGCCCACGCCATGAAGATGTCGCCGCTCTCCTTGATACGCCGCAACACGGCGCGGTTCGCGCCGCCCCGGATGGAGTTCGTCGCCAGCAGTCCGGCATGCGCCGTGCGGCCCGCCGCGATCTGTTCCCGCGCCCGCTCGAAGAAGTAGCAGACGAAGTCGGACTCGCGCGCCACGCGCCCCGCATAAACGGCGAAGAGGTCGTCCACGTAGTCGGAGCCGAGCCGCCGCCGCAGCAGTTTACCGCCGAGGAAGGGCGGGTTGCCGACGATGACATCCGCCTCCGGCCATGCCGCTTCCGCCGGGTGCGCGGGGTCGGCGCGGTCGAGCAGGGCGTCTTGCAGGCGGATCGTGTCGAGCGGTTCGAGGACGGGATCGGTGTTCGCCACGAAGCCGTTCTGGTGCATCCATTGCAGGTAGCCGATCCAAACGACGACTTGCGCGAGTTCGCGCGCGTATTCGTTGATTTCGAGACCGTGCAACTGGCGCGGCCCGACGCGCTGCGGCACCTGCGGCAGCCCGTTCATCAGGCCGTATTTGACGACCTCCTTTTCGACATCCTTGAGGGCAGCGAGGGCGACGTACAGAAAGTTGCCGCTGCCGCACGCCGGATCGAGCACGCGGAACGCGGCGAGCGATGCCTGAAAATCGAAGAGCGCGTTGGCGAATGCTTGCCGCCGTGCCTCCTTCGCGCGCCCGGTCGCGGCGTCCCACGCGGCCTTGAGCGCGCCCGCTTCGGCGCGCGCCGCCGCCCAGCGCGCCATGAGCGGAACGCGCACAAGCGGGTCCACAACGCGCGCGATGTCGGGCCGGTTCGTGTAGTGCGCACCGAGTTGGGCGCGCTTCTCCGGGTCGAGCGACCGCTCGAAGAGCGTGCCGAAGATCGCCGGTTCGATGCTGCCCCAGTCGAGCCGGGACGCCTTCGCCAGTTCGACGAGTTCGCTCCTGGTCAGGGGAACGGCATCTATCTCCGCGAACAGCCCGCCGTTGAAATGTTTGATTTCCTCATATGCGACCGCGCCGCCGGATTGCATCTCGCGGAAAAGCGCGGTGATCTCACCGGGGAAGCGTTCGGGGCGTTTGGCGGTGAAATCGAGTAGCCGTAGGAGGATAGCCGGCGGGAGCAGCCCCACATCCTTCGCGAAGAAGCAGAAGAGTAGTTGGACGAGGAAGTGCGCGGCACGATGCGGTTCAATGCCTCGCTGCTGCATGTTCAGCGCCAGTTGCCCGAACCGCGCCGCCACATCTTCTGTAACTGCCTGCGCCGTCCGATTTGGGCGCAGCCGCTCCGGGTCCTCGAAAACGGCGCGCAGGGCGGCGAGATTTTCGGGCTTGTCGAGTTCGTTGAGCAGGAAGGAATAGACGCGCTTCGCCGTGCCGGTGAAGTTCGTATGAATCTGGAACCGCTCGAAGTCCGAGACGACCAAAAGCGGCGGGTTCTCCAAATCCTCGCGGTAGAGCAGCAATTGCTGGTATGCGTCATCGAGGTTGGCGCGGTTGCGCTTGTATTCCCAGCCGAACTTGCCGCGCCACCAGACATCCGCGAAGCCATTGCCGCCGCGTACCGTGCGGACGCCGCGCTCGAACGTGTAGAACTCGCCTGCTTGATCGGCTTCGGCGGGCGTCCGCTGCCCGAGGAGGCGGCAGATGTCAATGAAGTGTTCCTGCGCTGCGGAGCGTTCCGTCCGCGTCACGCCGCGCCACTTCGTCTGGAACTCCTGCACATCCATGAACCACCCTCCTTCGCTGGCACTGTCCGCGAACGTACGTAGTATAACCGAACGATCGCGCCGCTAAACGCCCTGATCCGCGCGCCACGCGCCGCCGCGCTTGCCAAACGCGCCGCATCGGGATACACTGCGCACGTCGGTTTAGCACTCACGAACGGAGAGTGCTAAATTCGGAACAAATTCCTCGCGACCGTGTTGTATACCGTTGAGTGCTCCACAGTGAGCGGGGAGAATTGCACAATGATGAAACGGATTAACGGGGAGGATTGCCATGCCTGGGCGCGATCATGACCCCCATGCGACCTACCGGTTCGGCCTCAGTCTGCGGATCACCAC
>JALYUS010000158.1 GCA_030853625.1 Chloroflexota bacterium | reverse complement strand
CCCTCGCTTGTCTGAACAGGTTGAAACCGGGGAGAAGCGCAGAGAACGCAGAGGACACAGAGACCACAGAGAGATACACGTGAAATGAGGCACAACGCGTGGCTTCTGCAGTTCGTCATGACCCATTTCAGTTTTCTCTTCTCTGTGCCCGCTGTGTTCTCTGTGTTCTCTGTGTTCTCTGCGCTACGCATTCTCTGCGTTCTCTACGGTTCTCTCCGGTTTCCGTTAGCGATGAGCGACAGCGGTGCGGGGGCCGGCGGCAGAGACATCAGGGCTGACGGAGTCGGCGAATTGGGCGAAATTGGCGTGGAAACGTTCGGCAAGATCGCGCGCTTTGGCGTCGTATGCGGCGGGATCGGCCCACGTCATCTTTGGCTGCAACACGTCGGGCGGCACACCGGGGCACGAAACGGGCACGCCGACGCCGAAGACGGGATCGGGCATCGTCTCGACGCTCGCCAGCGAACCATCGAGCGCCGCTGCGACCATTGCCCGCGTGTACGCGATGGACATCCGGCTCCCACCGCCGCCCGCCGGGCCACCCGTCCAGCCCGTGTTGACGAGCCAGGCGTCCGCGCCATGCTGGGCAATCCGCTCGCCGAGAAGACGCGCGTAGAGTGTCGGTGGGTGGACGATGAACGGCGCGCCGAAGCAGGTACTGAAGGTCGCCTGCGGCTCGGTGACGCCGCGCTCGGTGCCCGCGACTTTCGCGGTGTAACCGGAGAGGAAATAGTACTGCGCTTGTGCCGGGGTCAGCCGCGCGATCGGCGGCATCACGCCGAAGGCATCCGCCGTCAGCATGATGATGTTCTTCGGATGCCCGCCGACGCCGGAGGTGTCCGCGTTTGCGATGTGCGTGATCGGATAGGCGGCACGGGTGTTTTCCGTCAGCGAATCGTCATCGAGATCGAGGCGACGGGTACGGCTGTCTATCGCAACGTTCTCGAGGATCGTGCCGAACCGGTGAGAAGCCGCGTAGATGTCCGGTTCGGCGGTGGGCGACAGATTGATTACCTTCGCGTAGCAGCCACCCTCGAAGTTGAAGACGCCGTGATCGCTCCAGCCATGCTCGTCGTCGCCGATTAGCGTGCGGGCAGGATCGGAGGAGAGCGTCGTCTTCCCCGTGCCGGACAGGCCGAAGAAGATCGCCACGTCGCCGTGCGGCCCGTAATTCGCCGAGCAGTGCATAGAAAGGACATTCTGCAATGGCAAGAGATAATTGAGGATGGTGAAGATGCTCTTCTTCATTTCGCCGGCGTACTCCGTGCCGCCGATCAGCACTTCCTTGGTGGCGAAGTTGAGGACGATAAAGGTCTCCGAGCGCGTGCCATCCTCTTCAGGGTTCGAGTGGAAATGCGGCGCGCAAATAACCGTGAAGTCGGGGACGAAGCCGGAAAGGTCTTCGTCCGGATCGGGGCGGATGAGCAGGTTGCGCATGAAGAGCGCGTGCCATGCCAGTTCGGTAATGATACGGACGTTGAGCCGGTAGCGTGGGTCTGCGCCCGCGTAGCAATCCTGCACGTAGAGGTCGCGACCGCTCAGGTACGAGAGCATGCGCTTCCGAAGGGCGGCAAACTGCTCCTGCTCCAGCGACTGGTTGACATCGCCCCACCAGATATTCGCCTCACTGCCCGGCTCGCGGACAATAAACTTATCTTTCGGGGAGCGGCCGGTGTACTTGCCGGTGCGGACGACGACCGGGCCATCGTGCGCGATCACGCCGCCGCGCCGCCGGACGATCTCCTCGTATAAGGCGGGCGTCGTCAGATTCCAGTTGACGCTCATCAGGTTTTTGATGCCGTGATGATCGAGGCCGTGCTGCACGCCATCCCTACCCTGTCGCTGCATACACTTTCCTTCTTTCCTGCCAATGGGCGCGGGGGCGGCAATGGTCGCAGCGCCGCCCCGTCTCTCCATCATACCCGCTATTGTGTGGCAATCATCGTACGCTGTCTACCGTCGCACGGCCTCCCGCACGCATCTGAATCGCACGATGGGTCACCGACGAGATCATCACCACGTCAGCCTAGTGGTCTGGCACAGGCTATTTGATCCATAGGTGGTGTGGCAGTATGCTCCGCTCCATCGTTCCCGCAGGGGCGGGGAATCGCCGACGGAGCGTACCGCGATGCCAGCCAAACGATACCACGTCTTGCTCACCGACGACGAACGTACTCGCTTGCACCACCTGCTCAACAGCGGGACGGCTGCGGCGCGCACCCTCACCCACGCCCGCATCCTCCTCAAGGCGGACGAAGGACCAAGCGGGCCGCGCTGGGGCGATGCCGCCATCGCTGCTGCCGTCGAGGTCAGCGAACCAACCGTCGCACGCGTGCGCACGCGCGGGGCGACCGAAGGCGTGGACGCCGCACTCGCCCGTCGTGCGCCCCGGACAACCACGCCGCGCACGCTCGACAGCGCACAGGAGGCGCACTTGATCGCCTTGGCGTGCAGCACGCCGCCCAACGGTCAGGGGCGGTGGAGTCTGCGCCTGCTGGCGGAGAAGTTTGTCACCCTTGACTGCGGCGTGCCCGTCTCGCATGAGTTGGTGCGCCGCACTTTGAAAAAACCGCGCTCAAGCCGTGGTTGAAGCAGCAATGGTGCATCCCGCCCAAGGCGAATGCCGACTTCGTCTGGCGGATGGAGGACGTGCTCGCGGTCTATCAGCGGCCCTACGATCCGCGTTTCCCCCAGGTCTGCATGGATGAGGCGAGCAAACAGTTACTCGATCATGCCGCCCAAGGGGCACCCGCCCCGCCGCTCCCGCTCGCGCCGGGACAGCCAGAACGCGAAGATTACGAATACGTGCGCGGCGGGACGGCGAACCTCTTCCTCCTCTGCGAGCCGTTGCGCGGCTGGCGCGGGCGCCCTCTGGGCAGCATGACGGTGACGGCCCGCCGCACCAAAGTGGATTGGGCGCATTGCATCAAGGCACGCGCCGACGTTCATTACCCGGATGCCGAGAAGATCGTGCTGGTGTTGGACAACCTCAATACGCACACGCCTGCGTCGCTCTACGAAGCCTTCCCGCCCGCCGAAGCACGACGGATCGCCGAGCGGTTAGAGATCCATTACACGCCGAAGCATGGCAGTTGGCTGAATCTGCCCAAAGGGCACCCGCGGAGATCGAGTTGAGTGTCTTGGCACGGCAATGCCTTGATCGGCGGATCGCCGATGTCACGAGATTGATACGAGAGGTGGCGGCATGGGAAGATGCACGCAACGGCGCGGATGCCGTCGTCAACTGGCGGTTCACGACCGCAGATGCGCGGATCAAACTCAAACATCTCTATCCGTCAACTCAGTCGTGACAGTCCACTAGTGGGCCATGCCGCAAATAGATAGAGATTCGGTATACCGAGACTATCCCGCTTATCCGCACTTCCTACGCCCCACTCATGTCCATTTATATGTAGCATGACCCACTAGCGACGGTTTCGTCTTCCGGCTGCTCTACCCGCAATGATCTTCACCGCCAATGAGCAAGAGCCAGGACCATGTGGCGCAATCCATCCAATGATCCTGCGGGTCAGCGATGCAGATGAAAACAGCCCTCCCGATTGCCGGGAGGGCTGCAAAGGATTCCTTCGGAACAGAGCGATTAGCCGTTATCGCCATCGCGTCGCGGGCCACGGTCGTAGCCACCGCCGCCATTCGGGCGCGGGCCGCGATCGAAGCCACCGGGGCGGGGGCCACGGTCCATCCGCGCGGCCTTCGGTGGCGGCATCTCGCCGGTGAGGACCGCCTTGCGGGAGAGGCTGATCTTTCCTTGCGGGTCAATGTCCGTCACCATCACGTTAATCTCGTCACCGAGATTGACGATGTCCTCGACGCGCTCGACGCGGTGCGTCTCCAGTTCGGAGATATGCACGAGGCCGTCCTTGCCGGGGAAGAGTTCGACGAAGGCGCCGAACGGCATGATTCGGACGACCTTGCCGAGGTAGATTTCTCCGATCTTCGCCTCCGCCGTCATTCGCTCGATCATCTCTTTCGCGCGTTGCGCGCCTTCCTGATTGACGGAAGAGATAAAGACTGAGCCGTCGTCCTCGATGTCAATCTTGGTGTTCGTCTGCTCGGTGAGGGCGCGGATATTCTTGCCGCCGGGGCCGATCACCATGCCAATTTTGGACGGATCAATCTTGATGCTAATCACGCTCGGCGCGTATTTGGACATCTCGCCACGTGACGCGGGCAGGACTTCCAGCATCTTGCCGAGGATGAACATCCGGCCCTCGTGCGCCTGCGCGAGCGCCTTGCGCATGATGTCGAACGTAATCCCCTGCACCTTGATGTCCATCTGAATCGCCGTCACGCCCTCGGCGGTGCCGGCGACTTTGAAGTCCATATCACCGAGGTGATCCTCGATGCCCTGAATATCCGTGAGCACCTGGTACTGACCGTTTTCGCCGGTTATCAGGCCCATCGCTACACCGGCGACCGGGGCGGTAATCGGGACGCCCGCATCCATCAGCGAGAGCGTGCTCGCGCAGACGCTGCCCATCGAAGTGCTCCCGTTCGAGGAGACCGCCTCGGAAACGAGCCGCATCGTATACGGCCATGCCTCTTTCGTCGGGAGTACGGCGAGGAGCGCTCGCTCCGCCAGCGCACCGTGACCGATCTCGCGCCGCCCTGGCCCGCGCATCCGCTTCACTTCGCCCGTCGAGTAGGGCGGGAAGTTGTACTGGTGAATGTACCGCTTCACCTCATCAATGCCGATGCCATCGAGCTTCTGCTCTTCGCTCGTCGAGCCGAGCGTGAGGATGTTGAGGATCTGCGTCTGCCCGCGCGTGAAGATCGCGCTGCCGTGCGTGCGCGGCAGCACGCCGACCTCGCACCAGATCGGGCGAACTTCGGTGAGGGCGCGCCCATCGGGGCGCTCGCCATCCGTAAGAATCGCTGCCCGCACCGTCTCCGCTTCGAGGTCCTCGAAGGCGTTCATCGCGGCACGGACAGTCACCGCCGCGCCTTCTTCTTGCACCGTGAAGTGCGCGCGGACATCATCGCGGAGGGCGTGGATCGCGGCTTGCCGCTGCGTCTTGTCCGTCTGATAGATCGCGTCGTGCAGCCGCGTGCCGAGAAAGGCGCGGACGGCATCGGCGGCGCCCGTATCTTTCGCGGGCGAGGTGAACTCCCAGCGTGGCTTCCCCGCCTGCTCGACGAGTTGCATCTGCAAGTCGAGGACTGGCTGGAAGGAGGCGTGCGCCAGTTCGATCGCTTCCTGCACCGTCTCCTCCGAGAGGATGCCGATTGTGCCCTCAACCATCATCACGGCGGCTTTCGTGCCCGCGACAACGACATCCATCCGGCTGTCCGCGAGTTGCTGATTCGTCGGATTGACGATGAGTTTGCCGTCAATGGAGCCGATGCGCGACGCGGCGACCGGCCCATCGAAGGGGATACCGGAGAGCATGAGTGCCGTGGACGCGCCGATTACCGAAAGGATGTCAGGATCATTTTCCTGATCCGCGCTGAGAACGGTGATAATTACCTGCACCTCGGAGCGGTATCCCTTCGGGAATAAGGGGCGAAGCGGGCGGTCAGTCAGGCGGGCAGCGAGGGTTGCCGCTTCGGTTGGCCGACCCTCGCGCTTGATGAAGCCGCCGGGAATCTTGCCTGCGGCGTACATCCGCTCCTCGTATTCGATAGTGAGTGGGAAGAAGTCAAGCCCTTCACGCGCTTCCTTCTCCCCCACGGCGGTCGCGAGGACGACCGTATCACCGTATTGGACGGTGCAAGCGCCCATCGCCTGCCCCGCCAGTTTCCCGGTCTGAAGCGTAAGTGTGCGGCCGCCGATTTCGGCGGACACCGTGTGTACTGTTGGATATGCCATCAATGCGTACTTCTCTCCGGCGCTGATGCGCCTCTCTCGTGAGTCTCCATGAGATCGCTCGATCCCACGCCAATAGAGGGGGGGAAGACTCAGGGACTGGAGGATAGAAGCGATCGCCGATGCGCGCACAACCATCCTCCAATTCCCAAGGCTCCCCAGCGGCCATAGACGGTTAGGTCATTCGCACCTCCCTGCGATTTAAAACAAGCGACTCAGGGGTGCCATTCCCCTGAGCCGCTCTCAGACTCGTTCCACAAACCCACAACCGACGGATTTTGCCTGGCATCAAACCGATTCTGCCCCCGCCCGGATTACCGGCGCAGCCCAAGCCGCGCGATGACCGCACGATAGCGCTCGGAATCTTTGCTATTGAGATAGGCGAGCAAGCGGCGGCGGCGCCCGACAAGCTTCAGAAGCCCGCGCCGCGAGTGATGATCGTGATCGTGCAGTTTCAAATGCTCGATCAACTGGTTGATCCGTTCGGTGAGGAGCGCAATCTGCACTTCGGGGGAACCCGTGTCCCCTTCTTTTGTCGCATAGTCTACGATGATTTCGGTCTTCTTCGGCTTTTGCAAAGCCATCGGCGTTGCTCCCCTCACACGTCGGCGCACCCTACAGCACGCCCGTCTATCAGTTAGTCGTGAGTATAGCATAGCCGTAGGCTAGGCTGCAATGCCACGCGAACAGTCCGAACCCGACAGGCCGATCATGCGCTAAGGATTCCCGGTTGACCGAGGGCTAGGGATCGGGGCGGGACTTGTCGTCGCGGGCGCGGTTTGCGCGGGTACGGTCGGCGGGTTGCCGCGTGTCGTTGGCACGGCGGTGTTCGCTGCCGTTGCCGGTATCGTGGCGGATGGAGTCGCGGTCGTAGATGCCGTTGCGGACGGCGTGGCCGTTACCACAGCGGTTGCAGTCGTGGGCACGGTCGAATCCGGCGTCTCATAGCGCCAGGTATAATAGTGCCGACCGATATTGCCGAACTCCACCTTAAAGGCGTCCGGGTTGGCGGGCGTATAGGTCAGAACACGCCGCTCGAACGCCTGCACGAAGACGGTTGTATTGTCCACGTTGTTCACGCGCACGCTCGTCGCGAAGGCTGGGCTGATCGGATAGCCCATCGTCGTCAGCCAGCCGCCGGGGATTGTCTGAAGGAAATTCCAGAACGCCTGCGGGATGTTCTGCCCGAACCGCCCGCCCGGATCGCCTTGATAGGTCACGAACTGCATTGCCGGATCGGCAGTGGCATTCACCGTGACGAACGTCTGCGACGGCACGTCATACGCGAGATTGACGCCGCCACTCTGCTGCGGCGACTTCTCCGGCAACTGCGCGAGGGAGGCGTACGTCGGCCCCGGCACGTCCTGATCGCCGGCGATGCCGATGAAGGCCGGGTTCCGTGGCTGAAAACTATTGTCTCCCAGTTGCAACTGGCCGCTCTTCAATTCGACGGTCAGCAGACCATTTGTGACGGGGCGGTCGCCATTCGTCTGCTCCATGCGCGCCTTATCGAAATACTGCACGAGCCGGATGCCGGACTGACCGTTCGCCGTTCCCTCGGCGTATTGTTCGGTCTGACCGTTCCGTGCGGTCGCTAATGGTCCCCAGAAATTCGGAATCACCGCCTCGACGGTGTTCCATTGCTGCTGGAACGCCGCGCTGGCGAACTGATCCGCCCCTGCGCGACAAAAGGAATCATCAGCGCCATGACGAGACCGAGCGCAATCGTCGCGACGAAGCAGACTCTTCGCCGTCGTTCTCGGAACATCGGTTCCTCCTTTGCCATGCACGGCGCCTCTCGGCATGATACAGAGCATGACCCACGACAAGCGCGCACCCACCTCACCAGCGATGCCGCCGCACGTCCGGCACTCAACCAGACGGTGGAAGGTCTGTCAACTTCGCCTATCGCTCGACGGTGAACCGTTCGAGTCGCTCCTTGTCGAGGGTAACATAGACGGTATCGTCGTCAATTTCGTCAATGAACTGGGTGGGGATGCGGATCTCCTTGCTGCCAAACAACCCCTTCTTGACGATCATCTCCGTCACTTTGCCCCGCTCGGGATCAACAACCAATTCATCCACTGTGCCGATTTTGTCGCCGCCGCGCATCTTCACGTCCGTGCCGGTGGTGAGAAAGACGTTACCGGGCCGCGATTCCTGCAAGCGATCACCCATCATCCCCGGCATGACATTATTTGTTCCGCCGCTGTCGGCAAGCGGGGCGGCAGCGGGCAGACCGGCGCGACCGAGTGAGCCTTGCGCGGCGGGTTCATAGACCGGCCCCGGCCAGAGAAGGCCACCGCCGCCCACGCCCCCCATCCCAATCGAGTCGCCGAAGAGGCCCGGATACATACCGTCGGGCGCGGCCATATACGACGATTCAACGAACTCCGGCAGTTGCTTTACCTGATCCGCCGTCATCCGCAGGTGGACCACGTCGTCATCGTCGTTGCCGACGTGGTCTGCGACTTCGCCAATCGGGATGATGACATCGCGCTCGACGAAGAACCCCTTGCGAACGACAAACTCCTGCATCCGGTCTGAACGCGGATCCACGACGAGCCGGTCGATTTTCCCAACGTCCGTGCCATCCGCCGTCATCACTTTCGAGCCGAGATTAATACGCATCACTGCACTCCTTTCCTATGATAAGTCGCCATACATCCATCGCATGGTCCGTTCGTCCCTCTCGTTGTGCAAGATGTATACCGGAAGAGCGAGGTATCGGCAGTCGCGAGACGACGCGGGGCCATGTTCCCACCCCGTTTCTGCGGCGGCATGGTGTCAGTTGTGCTGGCAACCGCCGCACGATAACGACGATGCGTGTTCGCGCCCCGTCGTGACGACGTTGTCACCGGAAAGAACGCCGTCCGATGATTCCGCTTCATCATCACCTGCCATGATCGCATCAAAGCCAATCCACATTCGGGTGGGGCGGCGGATGACATCGGTCGGGAGCGAGACAGTGATGAGCGACGAACATTCTCTCCGCCATCGAGATGCACTGGATATGACCACGAGCGAGGCGAACGCGGGGCGCGGGGTATATCGCCTCACCGTCCATCGCATCGCGCATGCTCGGCTACGGGACGAACTGGCAACAGGCTTATGCGGCACAGTGGCGGCCTGGGTCGCACTGCGGGAAACGACAGCGAACTGCTCGCTGACGACCCCGGAGGCAGCGCTGCTGCTGCGGAGCCTGCTCGCGGCTGCGGGCCATACCGATCTGTGACCCTGGGCAAAGCGACCGTCGCACGTCGAAAGAGCATCGCGCCGAAGCGGCACGTTACCGCGTCGAAGAAGCCACCGGGGTTAAGAAGGCGAGGAGTTCCTCCTCGGTATCCGCCACGTACTCCAGCGGCACGGCGAGCATCGGGTTGAGTTTCGCCCCCAGGAATGATGCCCGTGTGTCGGTCATCAGGCCGATCAACCGCTTACTCGGCATCGCCAGTTCCTTATGCGCGTACGCCATACCCAGTTCGACCGCTGCCCCCTCGTCCGGCACGCGCCCATCGAGGATAAAGAGGAGAATGTCCGCCGCAAAGACATGCTCCTTGTCTACCTGGAAGATGGCATCGCGCCGCTCGTCCGGCGTCATCGCGTCGTAGGGCGGCTTGTCTCGCTCGACGCCATCGCGCTGGGGTAGAAAGACGGTGAAACCCATCGCTTCCAGTCTGGCGGTCAAATCTTCATTGAACCGGCGCTCGGCGGCGCTAAAGAGCGGCCCGGCGAAGTAGATCAGCATCGTCATCATCGCCCCTGAGATGCCGCACGCAGGAAGGTGAGAATACGCTCCCGCGTTTCGTCCACCTTCTCCGGGGCGCGACAATCCGGCGCGAGGCACGTCGCATTGGGCGCTTCCGCGCAGATGCGCTCCGCGATCGCGGTCGGGTGGAACTCGTCGGCGCCGGGAAGAATGAGCAGCGGCGCAGGGCAGGTGCGGATGAACGACTCCTCGACGCTCATGAACGCGCCGTGCGCCCCCCACATCTGATCGTCATACGCGCGGATGATCCGCTCGTACGTGCCGGGGTCGAGAGCCAGGGCTTCCTCGCGGAACTGCGCATCGGCAGCGATGCGGGCGGCGAAGGGGCCGCCCACATTGTTCCGCACAAAGATCGGGTTCGAGAGTGCCGCATTCACCACCGCACGCATGCCACCCTCCCGACTTGCGGCAATCGTCGGCTCGAACATCTTGAAGAAGGTATGGCGGGTGTTGACACCGGCGAACAGACCGACCGGGTCCTGACCCACGGCGGCGACCACGCGATGGGGAAATTCCTGGATGAAGCGCAGCACGTACGCGACGCCGATGCAGCCGCCCCAGAGCAGGGTGCGCTCCACGCCCACCGTATCAAGAACGGCGCATTGATCGGCAACGTGATCCTCCCAGGTCGGGGCGGTCAGCGGTGCGGGGGAATGCTCGGCGTTGCGTTGATCCATGCCGATCACCATGAACTCGTCGGCAAAATCGAAGGGATTGATGGCGCTACGGCCCCAGAAACTGATCTGGCTATTGATCCCGCCGGGGGCAAAGAGCAGGAGCGGGATGCCCTGCCCGTGGACTTCGTAGTAGATATGGGCGCCATCAGGCCGAATGACAGAAGGCATAGCATCTCCTTCGTTTCAGTGGAACATCTCCCGATCATTGACAGCAGTATAGCAATGATAAGCGCGTGGCAGGCAAACAGGTGCGACGCGCCTTGACGAGAGCGACACGAACGCATAGGATACCGTTAGTGCGCGGGTAGCTCAGTGGATAGAGCGTCTGCCTCCGGAGCAGAAGGCCGTGGGTTCGAGCCCCTCCCCGCGTACCACTTTCCTCTTATATAGCAAGCGAATCGCCGGGCAGGTTGCGGGGCTTGCAGCCTTGTACTGCCTATCTACCACCTATCGCCCCGAATTCGACCTTACTTTCGTAATTTTTTGAGCATACTACACTGTCCTCTCCGGCCGGCCGGCGCGGGCGTGTTCGACCCGGTAGTCTCGGATGCGGTCGCACCGCATAGCCTTCAACCAAGCCCTGTCCACTGCATGTCTTCACGGAGTCTTGGGGATGGCATATCCACCCATTTTGGCCACCTTTTGCTGGCTTCTCCGACCATCCAACACGAGGGAGACTTGCAGAAGTGGTACGACGCAATCATCAAATCGGGATATCGGCAGAGTCTATAAATTGGACGCGGACGCTGCTACTCGGGAGCATCGCATGGTATCACATGGTATCGGAGCCAACCAATAAACCCTGTACGTACGCGGTGGGGCGATGATACGCGACACGACACGATAGCCCCGAGATCAACCTCCGCTACTTTCATGGGAGCAGACATAGGTTCGTCCTCGTCTGCCCCGCATCGGCTGCACTTGCACTACAACGTCCTGGTCAAGATTGTTCAACACATTGGCTAGTCGCTCCATACTGATGCCATCAAGATGACCGTTCACGATATTGCTGAGATCGGACTGTTTAATGCCAGCCCGCACGGCGGCGACCTTCTGGGTCATGCCGTGTTCTTTGATGAGTCGCCGCACAGCGAATGCGAGTTGCACCCGTGCGTTGTAGTCTTCGGGATTAGGAAGCCCCAAATCAGCGAAGATGTTATCGCTCACTGCTACTGGAGGCCCTTCGTCTATATCGTCCCGGATTCTCTCCTCTGGGACGTTCGTAACACCACTCATACTACCCCTCCTTGTTTCGGCGCAGCCATTCTGCGTCGGTTGGTGGTGGCGAGCGCCCCACCAACAATTCGTATTGTTGCGTCACGCCCCTCGACGTGACGACTTCTGTTGTGCCGCTTTCTCGTATTCCGCATCCCTCTCGACTGCTCTCCGAAGCCGTCGCCGGATTGTCTCAAGTTCTTTTTTCGGCGTCTCATTACCCTGTTTACTCTTCTTTTGAAACACATGCAAGATATATACTCGATGCTTCAACCGAACCGTGACACAGCAGCGATACGTTGTGTTTCCCTCACCATGTTCTACCAACTCGATGACAGGCGGATCAAATCCTTGCATCTGTTTCGCTTCAGCGGGCATCTCGCCGTTTTGAATGAGTCGGATATTGAAACCGATGTGTCCCTTTACTGCGTCAGGATACTCCCTGAGTTCATCGAGTATTGACCGGACAATGAACTCCGCATCGCGCCCGTCCACCCCCATTACTACCTCCACACGAGAACGATGTCATGCGACTACTATAGCCGTTTGGCTAATCCTTGTCAAGGGTCAGTGATGATGGTTGTTTAGGCATCGGGAGCAGAAAGCCGTGGGTTCGAGCCCCTCCCCGCGTACCACTTTCCTCTTATATAGCAAGAAACACGAGCACGACGAATTGCCGTGCTCGTGTCGCTCGCAGCGATTTGGACGCATATCCAATCGGCCCTACTCCGATGCTGCAGGCTCGGATGCGATACTGCGGCGCAGATTCGCCCGACCAATCCGTGAGAAAGGGGTTGTGCGATGACTAGCAGGGATAGACCTGACGCCTCGATCTTCCGCCTGGATGGCGACTCTACAGATTATCAAACGGTGACTATTTACTGCGCTATCTGAGATCGAGTACAACTCGAAGCGATGGAAGAACTATCTTTGGATCCTTCGCGATCCTTAGAGCGTGTTATGAACTTCCCACATCGCCCCATATCTTGTGGCCTGATCGCGGAATCCAGCGGATTTCAGGTCCTCGACAACCGCGAGATTGAGCAAAAACGAGGCCGAACGCCACGAAATCGCGCCGATTGATGCAGAATTCGGCCCATCGGACG
>JALYUS010000153.1 GCA_030853625.1 Chloroflexota bacterium | reverse complement strand
TTTCTACCATCCGCTGGCCCGCGCCAATCGCGTTGTACTCCATCACGTACGGCAGCAGGATCGCATTGGCGACGCCGTGGGGCGTGCCGACGTAGGAGGTGACCGGGTGCGAAATGGCATGGACGATACCGAGGCGATTCTGCGAAAACCCCATCCCGGCCATCGTCGCGGCGACGGCCATATGAGCCATTGCTTCGCGGTTGCCATTGGCGACGGCGGGCCGCAGGTACGTGCCAATCAACCGGATCGCGTGAATATCGAAGGCATCCGCGAAGGGCTGTACATTTTGGTTCGTGTACGACTCAATCGCGTGCGTGAGCGCATCCATGCCGGTTGCGGCGATCAGGGGTGCGGGCATTTTTAGGAAGAGGTCGGGGTCAATGATCGCGACGCGTGGCACCGCGCGAGGCGAGGCAATGGACATCTTCCAGTGGCGCGCGTCGTCGGTAATGACGGCGAACGGCGTCACTTCGGAGCCGGTGCCGCAGGTCGTCGGCACGCAGACAAAGGGCGGCAGATCGGTGCGGACAGCGTCGGGCTTTCCCTCGTAGTCCGCGATTGCGCCGCCGTTCGTGGCAAGAATGCCGACCGCCTTCGCGACATCCATCGGGCTGCCGCCACCGACCGCAACGATGGCGTTGCAGCCGCCGGACTGATACGCCGCGAGCGCGGCGCCGACCGTGCCGATGCTCGGGTTCGGCTCGACCGCGTCGAAAACCGTCGCGGAGACATCCGCCGCCGCGAGGCTGGCACGCACGCCATCGAGCAAGCCCGCATTGACCACCCCACGATCCGTGACAATGAGCGCGGCGTTGCCGCCCAGCGCCGCCACCTCGCGCCCTGTCGTCTGCACGGTCCCGCTCCCGAAGATGACGCGCGTCGGCGCGTGGAAAACATACTGTCGTGTCAGGTCCATTGTGGTAATCCTCCTCTGATACGCAACGAGTAACGAGTAACGCGGGTGACGTGTTGCCCTTCTCATTATAAGAGGTAATCGGTACTCGCTACTCGTCATTTCCCCTTGTCGTAGCCCGTCAGTTCGACGTAGCCTGATCCGGTGATCGGCCTGCCGCCCTTTGTGCCGGTGATCGTGCAATCGCCCTCCCAATAGACGACGCTCGTGGATTTCCGGGTGTCGAGTTCCGCATTTGGGATCACGGGCGTATAGGTGAGGTCCATCGCCGGGACATCGCCCTTCGCCTGCACCGTCACATGCCAGGCGCTCGGATAGGTGATGCCGGTGGTCGGGCTGGTCCATGTGCCGAGCGGCGTGATCGCGAATTGGTCGTGCGAGAGTTCGATAGCGGGGACGGGCTTCGTCGGCGAGCAACCCTGCGGACAGGGCGGCACATACTCGCCAAACGTTTGGAGTATCTTTCCTGACGGATCGCGGAGGTTGTAGATCATCATCTCACTGTTGTCGTCCAGTTGGGTACTGAACCAGTCCCAGCCTCCATTCGAGGGCAGGAAGTTGCCCCACTGATGATCGAACCAGAGCGCGCCATCCACAATCGTCTTTGCCGTTCCACCGACGGTGATCGTCCCACTTGGCCGCATGCGCGTGCGGCTGTAGTAGTAACTGCTGCCGCCCGGCCCATAACTGAACTGGCCACCGCCTTGCAGGACCGGTCCTTTGATGTCGGTCGCCGTGAGATCAATCGCATAGGCGCCGGATGCCATGCGCGCGTGCAATTGATCGCTCCCATTCAACCCGTGCATCGTCCAGTCGTTGACATGGAGATCGAAACCGCCCGTGCCGCCGAAGGTGACGGCGCGGGCGATGGCGCTCGCTTCGTCGTACGCGAAGGCGTGGGTCTGCGCGTCAATGACGGCAAAGTGTGAGGCATAGCCAATCGGGAAATCGGCGCGGCTGCCCTGAAAGATGACGTACTCGACGCCGTAGCGCGCGCCATCGGCAGTCTGTAGATGGCCGGTAAAGTACCACCACTCGGTGATGACGGGATGGGGCGCTTCATCCTCCGGGAAGCGAACGACCGTACCCGCTATCGGCCCCGGCGTGCTGGCGGGCACGGTCGTCGCGCCCGCATTCGGAACCGGTGTCGGGAACGATGGCGCGACGCCCGAACCACTACCGCCGCAACCCGTGAGCATAATGAACAGAGCAATGAAGAGGATGCGCGAGGGGAAACGGCAATGCATGATTCGGTTACTCCTTCAACAGATTAGCGGGGACTGACCGGCTCTTTGTCGCGTTCAGCGATCGGTACCGGAGCCGTGTCGTGGTCGAGTGAGCCTTCAAGCGCGAGCGCATGGCGAGGCAGAAAGCGCAGAAGCCAGTGGGGTGCGTACCAGTTCCAATGCCCGAGGAGGCGCATCGTCGCGGGGACAAGGAGGGCGCGCACGACCGTCGCATCCACGGCGACGGCGACGGCGACGCCGAGGCCGAGCGCCTTGACGAGCACGATGTCTGCCGTCACGAACGACGACGCGACGAGCACGACGATCAGCGCCGCGCTGGTGATGATCCGCGCGCTCCGCTCGATGCCCGTCGCCACACTCTGGGCATTATCGCCGGTCGCGTCGTACGCTTCTTTGATGCGGCTGAGGAGGAAGACTTCGTAATCCATCGAGAGGCCGAAGAGCGTGCAGAACATGATGATCGGCAGCGTCGGTTCGATAAAGTGCAACGCCGTGAAGTTCAATAGTCGTCCGAAATGACCGTCCTGAAAGACGAAGACGAGCATTCCGTAACTGGCGATGATGCTGAGGGCATTCATGACGATCGCTTTGAGCGGCAGGACGACGGAGCGGAAGAGGAGTAACAGGACGATGTAGGTCGTCAGGACGATAAAGAGCAGCGCAATCGGAAAGGAGTGATAGAGGCCGTTGACGACATCGAGGACCCCGGCGGTCGCGCCTGTTACCTGAAAGGTCATACCGTTGCCGATACTGCTGTTGCGCAACTTGGTGACGAGGGCGCGCGATTCCGAGGAATTCGACGGAAATCTGCTGATGATCGAAATGAGTGTCGTGTCGCCACGGGCATACTGATGCGCGAATTGCGTGAGGTACGGGTCCTGAAGGTCGGCGATGTTGCGATAATAGACCTGATACTGCGGGAGCGTGAGACGGGGGTCCACGGAGACGATGCTTTCGACGCGGGAGACGCGGGGATCGGCCTGGACAGTGCGGACGAAATCATACAGATAGGTAAGATTGGTCGCGTCGAATGCGGTCGTACCCGGTTTCGTCTTGACGACGACGAGGACGGGCGTCGTCTCGCTCGGATTGAACTCCGTATTGAGAATATCGTAGACCTGTCGGCTCTGCACCGAAGGCGGCACAATCGAGGCATCGGGGCTGCTGAAGGTGATGTGCAGAAAGGGCGTGCCGAGCAGTAGCAGCAGGCCGAGGGTCGGCACGAAGACGGCAATCGGATGGCGCATGACGAGATGCGCGACGCGCGCCCATAACCCTGCGCCTTCCCGCTGCGCCTTGCCCCCGCGCAGGAACGTGACGAGTTTGCGCAGCGAGAGCGCGTCTATCCGCGTGCCGACGATCGAGAGCAGCACCGGAAGCAGCGTCGTCGCAGCGAGTACGGAGACAACGACGACGACGATCCCGCCGATCCCGATGGAGACGAGCAGGTTGATGTGGAAGGTGAGGAGCGCGCAGAGACCGATCAGGACGGTCAGGCCGCTGTAGGCGACTGCCTGGCCCGCAGTGGCGAGCGTCCGCGCTATCGCCTCCGGCACGGCGTGCCCATGCGCCAATTCTTCGCGGAACCGGCTGGAGAGGAAGAGCGAGTAATCGAGGCCGAGGCCGAGGCCGAGCAGCGTCGCGAGGTTGACGGTGAAAATCGAGAGTTCCATCAGCGTGCCGAGCGCGTAGATCACCGCGAGAATGACGATGACGCCCACGCCGCCGACCAGCACCGGCAAACCCGCCGCGAGGACGCTGCCGAAGACGATCAGGAGCGCGACGACGGCGATGGGGAAGGCGACCGCTTCCGCACGGGCGAGATCGCGCTGGCTGACGGTCTCGACATCCGCGTAGAAGGCGGGGCCACCGCCGATGTGCATTGTCAGGTCCGGCGGCGGGGTGATCGCGGCGGTGATCTGGGGCATCAGTTTCGCCGCCGCTTCGGTATCGGTGGCGAGGCTGACGACCTCGAAAGCGGTGCGCCCATCACGGGAAATCTGCCGGGGGTTGACCGCGTGGCTGATGACGGTCGTCTGAACGTGCAGCCTGCTCAACCCGGCGAGGGAAGCGTTCGTCTCCGCGATGAAGCGTGGATCCGTCGCGAGCAGGGACGGATTGTTGCTGGTAAAGGTGACGATGACATCGCTCGTGCTGTAGCCGAGGTCGTTGGCGAGCGTCGCTGCCGCCTTTGAACTCTCAAGCGCCGGGTCAGCGAAACCGCCGACGCGCAGCGGTTCGGTGACGTGCGGCGCGAAGGGAAGCGCGAGACCGAGTACGGCGATCCAAAAGACGAGGACGAGCCAGCGAAACCGGTAGACAAGCCGACCAAAGGCATAAAACACGGATGCACCCTTTTCGTCATTGCATTGACGTTCGTCGCGACGTTGCGACCGAACCACGCTGCCCGCACGGCTGGCAACACCCGTGCCGCACGCCCATAGCAGCATAGCGCGTTTTCGCCGAACCGGATGTGTTCGCCCGGTGAGCGGTGAGAGACCATTTTCGGAGAGAGCAGCACGCGCTGTCAGCGCCTTGCCATTGTCGCTGCTCTCCGGCACAATAGTCCGTAGCAGTTGAGGGTTCACACACGATGAAAGCGAGGACTCCATGGCGATGGCAGTTGGCGCACGACCGATCAAGGCCCCCGGTTGGTCCGGTGGCGCGCATACGGATCTTGCCCTGGTGGACTGCGATGTCCACCAGACAGTCGGTGCGCCGGAGGAGTTACTGCCCTATCTCTCCCGCGTTTACCGGCAGCAGGCGACCGAGCAGGGGATTCGCTTCCCCGGTTCGGGCTACTTCAACGTCGCCAACAACGCGGCCCGCACCGACCTGGCGAGCAATTGTGACGCGCCAAAGCACGACGGTCGCCAGATGGGCACGACGTATGAGCGGCTGCGCGATCAGCATCTCGATCTCTGGAATGTAGATAAGGCGCTGCTGACGGGCGCAAGCACGTATGGTGCGTCCATTCTCCCCGATCCCGACTTCGCCGCCGCCCTCTGCCGCGCCTTCAATGATTGGACGATCGAGCAGTGGCTGGAGAAGGACGACCGGCTGATGATGGCCCTCTCGATCTCGACCACCGATCCACATCTCGCCGTCGCGGAGATCGAACGGTTGGGGCCGGATCCGCGCGTGCGGGCGGTGATGCTGCCGACGGGTAATCGCATGCCGTACGGCAACCGCTTCTACCATCCGATCTGGGAGGCGTGCGAGCGGCACGGGCTGGTCGTCGGTATCCACCCCGGCAACGAGGGCGCGGGGATGGCCGGATCGCCGACGGGCGTCGGCTACCCGACGTATTACATCGAGACGCGGATGGCGCGGCCGCAAATGGCGATGGCGCACTCCGTCTCAATGATCGCGGAGGGCGTCTTCGAGAAATATCCGGGGCTGAAGGTGCTGATTGATGAGTGCGACCAGTTCTGGGCGGTCGGCCTGATGTGGCACATGGACGCGGATTGGAAATCGCTGCGCGATCAAACACCGTGGGTGAAGCGGCTGCCGAGCGAGTACTTCCGCACCCATATCCGCGTTGGCTCGCAGCCGATGCTCGAACCGGAGAACAGCGCGCAGTTCTTCACGATGCTCGACGCGATGCACGCCGAGGAAACGCTCGTCTTCTCCTCCGACTGGCCGCATTGGGACTGGGATGACCCGGCGACGACCTTTCCGAAACTGCCGGAACGCTTGCACCGCCGCGTCTTCTGCGACAATGCCCGCGAACTCTTCGGGCTGTGACGAGCAACGAGTGAGCAGGCAGCGGGCAGCAGACAGGGGGTTGGGGCGGTTCGGAATCGTCCCCTTCCTCAGCACTCCGCGCTAGACGCGCGCCAAGACATATCCCGTAAGCATTGAAACGGGCGATGCCATCGTCTCTGCCGATCCTACCGATCTGCCGGAGCGCCCACGCCGGATGGACGAAGGAGCGTGTTGTCCTGACATCGGTAGGGCAGATTGCTCTTTTAGGTGAGGAATGGCGCTTGACAGCAGTATGCAGCGATGCTATTCAGGTACGTAATTGGGCGATCAGGAGCATCGGGACGTGCGTCTCGGTCGTTATTTGCGAAGAATCCACAAAGGAGTAACGGAATATGACGGATTTTATGCTGTCCGAAGAGACCCTGCGCGCGCGGCGCGGCGCGAAGTGGCATCACCACCCCGATGATGTGATGCCGGCCTGGGTGGCCGACATGGATTTCGCTGTGGCGGAACCCGTGCAGGCAGCGATTGCGCGCGTCGTTGACCAGCGTGACTATGGCTATCCGTATCGCGCCGATGACGCATCGCTGGTCGCCGCGTTCGTTGAGCGCATGCAGGATCGCTTCGGGTGGACGGTTGACCCCAGCCTCGTTCAGCCAGTCACGGAATGCGTCCAATGCATGTACGCGACCGCTCTCGCCTTCAGCGAGCCGGGTGAAGGGATCGTCCTCCAGACGCCGATCTATCCGCCATTTCTCGGCACGCTCAAAAATACCGGGCGGCGGCTGGTTGAGAACCGCCTCAAGGATGACGGCACGCGCTACGTGCTCGATGTCGAGGGGTTGCGCAACGTCGTGGACGACACGACGCGCATCCTGATGGTCTGCAACCCGCACAACCCCACCGGCCGCGTCTTTTCGCGCGACGAATTGATGGCGCTGGGTACTCTCGCCGTCGAGCGCGATCTGGTGATTCTTTGCGACGAGATTCACGCCGATCTGCGCTATCCCGGTAGCACGCATATCCCGATGGCGACCCTTAGCCCGGAAATCGCCGCTCGGACGATCACGATCACCTCGGCGACCAAGAGTTTCAATATCGCCGGGCTGCGCTGCGCGGTGATGCACTTCGGTTCCGCCGACTTGCGCGCCCGCCTGCGGGAGCGGGTGCCGGATTCGCTGATGGGGCAAATCGCCATCGTCGGGACGGACGCGACGGTTGCGGCATGGCGGGACGCGCAACCGTGGCTTGATGCGGTGATGGTGCAGTTGCAGTCGAACCGCGATTACGTCGCGCAGTTCATCGCGGAGGAAATTCCCGGCATCCACCATTACCGGCCGGAGGGCACCTACCTCGCCTGGCTCGATTGCCGCGCCCTCGATCTGCCGGGCAGCCCGTACCAATTCTTCCTCGACGAGGCAAAAGTCGGCCTCAACGATGGCGCGATGTTCGGTGAGGCCGGCAAGACCTGCGTGCGGCTCAACTTCGCCACCTCGGAAACCGTGCTGCGCGAAGTCCTCTCCCGCATGGCAAGCGCCGTGCAACGTCTCCATGCCGGGAACGCGTAACGCAGGTTGACCATCGCCCCCGCTCCAGCGCGGCTACCGGGGGGCGAACTCCTTGATCGGCCGTACCTCGATGCACCCCACGCGGGCGGGGGGCATCTTCGCGGCCAGCCGGATCGCCTCGTTCAGGTCCCGCGCGTCGATCAGGTAGAACCCGCCCAGTTGTTCCTTCGTCTCGGCGAAGGGGCCGTCGGTGATCGAGACCTTGCCACCGCGAACCCGGACAGTCGTGGCCGACTGCACGGATTCGAGGCCGTTCGAGGCGATGTAGTGGCCGCCCCGCCGCAGTTCTTCGCGGTAGTCGAGGACATCGTTTACGAGGGCGTCGTACGCGCTCGCGGGCAGGGCCTCGATCTCCGCCTCCTTATGGTAGACCAAACAGAGATACTTCATCGCTCCCCCTCCATCGTCGTTGACTGACCGTTCCACGCGATCATCGTTCGGCGAAGGCCGAAACCGACACGGGTGGGCTGCCGCGTCACGTTACTGCTCGCCGCCGTCGGACGCCCTGTAATAGCGGAGCCTGACGACCCCTGAGCGAAACCTCCTGGTATCCAGGAGTTCGAGCGCGATCTCGTCCATATTGCCCATGAACAGCGGTGTCCCACTGCCCAGGACGATAGGATTGAGAAAGAGCCAATATTCATCAATCACGCCGTGCTGCGTGAGCGTGTGGACGACGCTGGGGCTGCCGAAGATCATCAGATCCTTACCCGGCAGATCTTTGAGCCGCGCGGTCTCCTCCGCGATGCGCTCCTGCACGAGCCGCGTGTTATGCCAGGTCACGCCTTCCAGCGTGCGTGAGAAGACGATTTTGTGGACGTTCTCCACCCAATGGGCGTGCTGGATGTCGTCCGGCGTGCTCGCCGGGTTCGCGGGTACTGTGGGCCAATAACTCTCCATCATCTGATACGTAACGCGCCCGTAGATTGCAGTGTCTATCGTCGTCAGAAGCTCGGCGACATTCTTGTACGCTTCTTCGTCAACGATCACCCACTCCAATTCGCCGTTCGGCCCTGCGACGAAGCCATCGAGCGAGACATGCATCAGCGAAATGACTTTCCTCTTCGGGGTCTGCGTCGCCTGTGGAAGCGTCATGCGTGCTCTCCTCTCGGTAATCTATGCTACCGCGATTGCGGGCGGGCGAAAGTCGTCAGCATGCGGACGATCACGCCGGCGGCGACGACGTGCATCAGGACGAGGATCGCGGTCTGTCCGCCCGTCGCGCCCGGAACCGTCGGGATATAGGTAAAGTCCGGGATGAGCGTGACGACGAAGACTACGGCGGCGATGATCGTGAACGTGCGCGACGGGCGGCGGGCGAAGCGCAGCAAGGCAGCGTAGAGCAGCACCGCGACGATGGCGGCAGGCAACGTGAAGGCGATCGCCCCGCTGACGTTCGTGAGGGGGAGAAATTGCGGGTTGTAGGCGACGCGCGTGCCGCCGACGAAGTAGACAAGGGTATTGGCTGCTGTGGCGGCGACGGTCGTGGCGAAGCCGAGGCGGGCGAAACGCCCGCGACCGGTGGCGTGCGGCTGCCGCGACGCGGACGCGGACGTGACGACGGGCGAGGACGTGGCGATGGACGACATGGGTGATACCCTCCTTCGATCGAAGCAGCGGCGAATCGCTGCTGACATCAAGTAGTCGTTCGGCGGGGATCGAATTCGACAATCGTGGGCCGTGGAGTTTGTGGGAATCCCGCGCCGACTCTCTCACGTCCGACAGCCAATCCGTAACGGCTATTGCATACCGAGCGGACGATGAACGACCACCCTGCTCAGAAGGCAGGATGGTCGTTTTGAGAGTGGCGCTTAGAGCTTATCCGGAAACCCGGAGAGACTTGGAGAAGAGCAGTTGCGCACACGCCAGATGGACAAAGGCCAGGTAGTTCTCCACCTTCTTCTCCCACCGCACCAGCAAGCGGCGCGAGCGGTGCA
>JALYUS010000555.1 GCA_030853625.1 Chloroflexota bacterium | reverse complement strand
ATGGTGATCCGCGTCAGCAGGGCGTATGCGTTCTCGGCGTCGGGGAATCCTAACTCCCCATGCTGCCCAGAAGGCACCCGCTTCCCTCGGAGGGAAGGGGGAGTGCGCCTCTGAGAGATCGAGGCGTTATAGGAATGCCTCGGTCGTGCGATGTGTCACCCCTTCTCTGCGAGGAAAGGGTTTGGGGGGTAGGATTCTCAGGCATTGGCAACAATGCATACGCCCTGATCGGTCGCGCTATACTGCCGAGGTGTACGAAAGGAGGGCAACGGCGCATGGCGGAACTTGATCTGGTCATCCGGGGCGGTCGGATTGTCAATGCGGGTGAAGTGGGCACAGCGGATGTCGGTATGCTGGGTGGCGTGATCGCGCAAATCGGCGGTGAGATGCACGCGGCGCGCGAAATTGACGCGACGGGGCGGTTGCTCCTGCCCGGCGGCATTGACGCGCATGTCCATCTCTCATCACCGCCAGCGCGGATGGCGCAGGAGCACGAGTGGGTGGATGACTTCACCAGCGGCTCCCGCGCCGCGCTCGCGGGCGGGATCACGACGCTCGGCAACATGACCTTTCTCGCGCCCGGCGAGATGCCGCTCGCCGGGCTGGCGCGGGAAGCAGCCGTCGCCCGCGCGCAGACGATTGCCGACCTCTTCCTGCACCCGGTCCTCGGCGAGACGACAGCGGCGGTGCTGGACGAGATTCCCCGGCTGCTCGACGCCGGGTGCAACACGATCAAATTCTTTATGTCCTCTTCGTCGTTCGACGCGCAGGTACGCGGCTACGTGGAGGCGACGCGGCGTGCGGGCGCGAGCGATCTACTCACACTGATTCACTGCGAGGATGACGCGCTGATGGCGGACGCGGCAGCGCAACTGACCGCCGCCGGGCAAACATCGCTCCGCCACTACGCCGCGAGCCGCCCGGTGATTGCTGAAGTCGTCGCGACGCAACGCGCCGTGGCGATTGCCGAGGCGACCGGCGCGCCTGTCTACATCGTTCATCTTTCATCGGAGCGCGCGCTGGCAGTTTGCGCGGACGCGCAGGCGCTCGGCGTGCCTGTTTACGTCGAGACGCGCCCCTTCTATCTGCATCTAACGCAGGAGCGACTGGAAGAAGCGGACGGCGCGAAGTACGTCGGGCAGCCACCCCTCCGCGAGCAGCGCGATGTGGACGCGCTCTGGGCGGGCATTCAGCAGGGCGTCGTCAACACCGTCTGCACCGATCACGCGCCGTGGTCGCTCGCCGCGAAACTCGACCCGGCCCTGACGATTACGCGCCTCCGTCCCGGCGCGGAGAACCTGCAAACGATGCTGCCAATGCTCTATTCGGAGGGCGTCCGCACCGGCCGCATTTCGCTGCGCCGCTTCGTAGAAGTGACGGCGACGAATGCCGCCCGCCTTTTCGGTCTCTACCCGCGCAAGGGCGTGATCGCGGTTGGCAGCGACGCCGACATCGTCATCTTCGACCCGGAGCGGACCCGCACCATGACGCGCGACATGCTGCAATCGAACGCGGATTACTCGGTCTACGAGGGATGGTCGGTCACGGGTTGGCCGATGATGACCGTACGACGCGGCGAAGTCGTCTTCGCGGACGACACCGTGACTGGCGCACCGGGAAGCGGCGCACTCGTCCGCCGTGGTCCGACCGCGCTGTTGTAGGAATGAATCGGTGGAGCAGACTTCAGCCTATTCCACCGCCATATAGGAGAGATTGATGGCAAATACACCACCGCGACCAGAATTGCCGTCGGAGGATGTCGCGACCTATCCGTTGCCGGGGATGGCGATTCCTGGCGACTTCGCCTTCAGCCCGGACGACCGACTCATCACATATCTGTACAGCCCGGACGAGAGCCTGACGCGCCAGTTGTACGCACGCGACCCGGCGAGCGGAGAGGAACGGCTGCTCGTCGCGCCACCCGGTGGTGGCACGACGGAGGAGCGCGTCTCGCTGGAAGAGGCGCTCCGGCGCGAGCGGCAGCGGCAGCGCGCCCTCGGTGTGAC
>JALYUS010000082.1 GCA_030853625.1 Chloroflexota bacterium | reverse complement strand
TGCATGCTATACTTCGGCCCTGGGCAGTGCGCGGTTGGGATTCGTCGGAGGTGAGTGACATGGGGCAGCGGATGAAGGGTGGGCACGCGGTCGTCGCGACCCTTGAAGCGAACGGCGTGGACACGGTGTTCGGCATTCCGGGCGTGCATACGTTGGATATTTACGACGCGTTGTACGATAGCCGCATTCGCCATATCCTCGCGCGCCACGAGCAGGGTGCGGGCTTTATGGCCGATGGATACGCGCGGGCGACGGGAAAGCCGGGCGTCGCGATCATCATTACCGGGCCGGGCCTCACGAATGTCAGCACGCCTGTCGGTCAGGCATACACCGATTCGTCGCCCGTGCTGATTATTAGCGCAGAAGTCGAACGCGCGAATGCGGCCCGGATGCGTGGCAATCTGCACGACTTGCATGACCAACTCGGCCTGATGAGCCATCTGACGAAATGGAACACGCAAGTCAACGATGTCGCGGAAATCCCGTGGGCGATCAACGAAGCGCTCCGGCAGATGCGCACTGGCAGGCCACGCCCGACGCATGTGCAAGTGCCGATTGACGTGCTGGCGGAAGAGGCCGAGATCGCGATCGCCGCCGCGCCGGAGGGCATTCGCCGCCGGCCCGACACGGAGGTCATTGACGCAGCGGTTTCCGCAATCCAGGACGCAAAGAAGATCGTCATCTACGCGGGTGGCGGCGCGGTGCAGAGTGAGGTGAACGGCGTTCTTGCCGAACTCGCGGAAGCGCTCGACGCCCCGGTGATTACCTCGACGCCCGGCAAAGGCGCGATCCCGGAGGATCATCCCCTCTCCTTCGGGGTCGCCTACTATGGCTGGAGCAGCACAATCGAAGACCTCTTGCGCGAGAGCGATCTCTGCATCGTCGTCGGCAGCAAACTCGGCGCGATGAGTACGAATCAGTGGACGCTTCCCCTGCCGAAGCGGATCATCCAGATTGACATTGACCCCACCGAACTTGGCCGAAATTATCCCGCCGATGTGAAGGTGCAGGGAGACGCGCGGCTCGCGCTGGAGATGCTGCTCGATGCCGTTCGTGTCAATGGCGGCCCCGCGCAGCGATGGGCACGTGCGGACCTCGCGCAGCGCCATGCGGCAGCAATCCCTGCACGCGCTACGCAGTACCAGGACTACATTGACGCCCTCCGTGCCGCGCTGCCGCGCGACGGCATTATGACGCACGACATGACCTCGCTCTCGTACGAATGCCATCAGCGCTTCCCCGTCTACGGCACGCGTACCTACCTCACGCCGCATGGCTACGGAACGCTCGGTTTCAGCATGCCGGCGGCGATTGGCGCAAAGATCGGCGCGCCGGAGCGCGAGGTCGTCGCGGTCGTCGGCGATGGCGGCTATCAATTCACGATGGAAGAACTCGCCGTTGCGATTCAGCACGAGGTCACGCTGCCCATCGTGATTTTCAACGACAGCACGTACACGGCGGTCAAGCGCGGCATGGATGCATCGCAGCGCTATGTCGGCGTTGATCTCGTCAACCCGGATTACGTCAAACTGGCGGATGCCTACGGCATTCCCGCCGTCCGCGTCCGGAGCGCCGACGCACTCGCCGTGGCGATCCGCGACGCGCAGAAGCAGCGCGGGCCGACGATTATTGACACGCCGATTGTCTCACCCGGCTCGCCGACATAAGAGAAGGTGTCAAGGGGAATTACCGCAGAGCGCGCAGAGGACGCAGAGAACACGGAGAGATTCTCATTTTCTTTTCTCTGCGCTCTCTCTGGTCTCTGCGGTAATTCCCCCTTTCTGGCAGTTCATTCTTCTCGATAGTGCAACGGACGCGAAAGCGCTGGCGCGCATGGACAGAACCGCCTATACTCTCCCTGCGCGTGTGAACGTACAGGGAGTGTGGCGTGAGCGAGCAGAGCGTTATCGAACGTGCATGGACGAGAGCGGGAGAGCATGCCGGGCAGTGTGTCATGCAGCCACGCGTGCCTGCGGATGCTGGCTGCACTGTCGCGTCCGTCAGCGTCAACGCGATCATCCCGGAGTATTGGACGGAATGGACCTATGCCGTCCCGCCAGAACTGCGTGGCACTGTGGCGAATGGTCAACTCGTCTGGGTGCCGCTCCGTGAGAAGGTCGTTCTCGGTGTGGTCGCCGAACTCAGCCAGCAGGAAACGACAGCGGGTGTCAAGCCGATTCATGCTGTGGTCGAGCCAACGTTCTGCCTGACGCCACGCCAATTAAACCTCGCGACGTGGATGAGTGAGCGATATTGTTGCTCGCTCTTTCACGCCGCGTCGCTGATGATGCCGCCGGGGGTTGAACGGCGCGTGATCGAAACCTACCGGCTGACGGATGCCGGGCGGGCCGCCGACCCGCTGCTGCTCACGCCGACGCAACGCCGGATCGTCGAAATGCTCGACACCCACAGCGATGACGCCGGTGCGAGCCTGACGGAACTGCGCGCGGCGCTCGGCGGGGCATTAACCTCGGTGCTCGCCGCGCTGCGGAAGCGCGGGTTGGTCGCGATGGACGCGCGGATCAAGCAGGATCGTCTCCCGGCCCCGAAACGCCTGCCGTATGTCCGGGCGATCCTCGGCCTGGAATACGAAGCGCCGCTCACCGCGCCGAAACAACAGGCCGCCCTTGACTATCTCCGTCGCCGGGCGCGCCTCGACACGTCGCCATTGTCTACTCTCCCGGCTGGCGCGGTGATGGTGACGACCTTCCGCGCCGATACGGGCCTCAGCGCGCCGATTCTGAAGCGTCTTGCCGAGCGCGGTCTGGTCGAAATGGGCACGGTCGCGGCCACTGTACCCGTCAGTGCGGAGCGGAGCATGCCCGCGCCGGTGCTGACGGGCGCGCAGCAAGCCGCGTGGGATCAGGTCGCGGACGCGATGCGCGATGCGACGGGCGCGACCTTTTTGCTTCATGGCGTGACCGGTAGCGGCAAGACGGAAATCTACCTGCGCGCCGTTGCGGCGAGCATGCGCGCCGGGAAAGGGGCGATTGTCTGCGTCCCGGAGATCGCCCTCGCGACGCAGATGGTCAACCGGATTCTCGCGCGCTTTCCCGGTCAGGTCGCCCTGCTGCATAGCGGCCTGAAGGACGCGGCGCGCTTCGCTAACTGGGAACGATTGCGACGGGGCGAGGCGATGATCGCCATTGGGCCGCGCTCGGCGCTCTTCGCGCCGATCGAGCAGATCGGCTGCATCGTCCTCGATGAGGAGCATGACGCGGCCTATAAGCAGGATGCCCTGCCGCGCTACCATGCCCGTGAGGTCGCGCGCGAGTTGGCGCGGACATCGGGCGCAGTCTGTATTCTCGGCAGCGCGACACCCGATCTGGCGACCTTTGCGGCGGCGAAGCGGGGTGACATCGGCGCACTCTCGCTGCCGGAACGCGTGCGACCGACGGCGTGGCATGGTACGGATGGCACGTTGCAATTGCCGCCGGTGACACTCGTTGACATGCGTGAGGAGCGGCGCAATGGCAACGGCGGCGTCTTCAGCGGCGCGCTCGTTGATCTGCTCTGCCGGGCGCATGCGGCGGGCGAGCAGGCAATCCTGCTCCTCAATCGCCGCGGCATGGCGACGTTCAGCCAGTGCCGCGCGTGCGGCCATGTGCTGCTCTGCCCGCAATGCGATGTGCCGCTCGTCTACCACGCCGATCGCGAGCGCCTGCGCTGCCACCGTTGCGACTTCGAGATGCGGCCCAATGTTCGCTGTCCGCAGTGCGGTAAGCCCGACGTGCGGGCCTACGGCGTCGGCACGCAGCGGGTGGAGGAGGAGACGCGCCGTCTCTTGCCGGGCGCGCGCGTCGTCCGGTGGGATCAGGATAGTCTGCGCGTCGAGGGTGGCCATGAGAGCATTCTGCGCCGACTCGAAGCGCGCGAGATTGATGTGCTCGTTGGGACGCAGATGGTGGCGAAGGGCCTCGACCTGCCAATGGTCACGGTGATTGGCGTCGTCAACGGCGACACGCAACTGCATTTGCCGGATTTCCGGGCGGCGGAGCGGACCTTCCAACTGCTGACGCAAGTTGCCGGGCGGGCGGGCCGCCGGTCGCCGGGCCAGGTCGTGATCCAAACGCAATCGCTGGACCATCCGGCATTGATCGCGGCCCAACAGCATGACTACGTCCACTTCGCGCAGAGCGAACTGCCGAACCGGGAACGCCTCGGCTTCCCGCCCTACCGGCAACTGGTGCGATTTGTGTACAAGCAACGCGATGAGGCGAAAGCGCGCGCGGAGGCCGACCGCCTCGCCTTCGCATTGGCGCGCGTTGCCTATCGCACTGGTCACGACGATGTCGAACTGATCGGGCCTGCGCCCTGCTTCACCGCGAAGATTCGTGGCGAATACCTCTGGCAGGTCGTCGCCGCCGGAAATGACCTCGCGCCACTCTTGCGCTCCTTCCCGATCCCCTACGGCTGGACCGTTGATGTTGACCCGATGAGCATGCTGTAGCCGACGCTACCGCAGTCAATGGCGGGCGGCGTCCCGAATGACCGCCAGGGTAGCGGCCGCCGTTCGCTCCCACGAATAGGCGTGGGAGCGCGCGATCCCCGCTTCGGACATCGCCTGGCGGCGTGCGCCATCGGCAAGGACGGATTGCAGCGCATTCGCAAGGCCACGGACATCGGTGGGGTCAACGAGGAGCGCGGCATCTCCGGCGACTTCCGGGAGGCTACTCGTGCGCGACGTGACGACGGGTGTGGCGCATGCCATCGCTTCGAGGACCGGCAGACCAAAGCCCTCATAGAGTGACGGGTAACAGAAGACGGTCGCCGCCTGATACCAACGAGGAAGGTCATCGTCCGAAACATATCCCGTAAAGATGGTGCGGTCGCTCAGTCCGCGAGACTGGACGAGGGGCGCGAGATCGCTGGTAAGCCAGCCCGAAGCGCCAACGATGACCAGTTTTACGTCGGGATCGTCGTCCCTGAGGAGCGCGAATCCTTCAATCAGCCGCCGAAGGTTCTTGCGCGGTTCCAGTGTGCCGACAAAGAGAATGAAGCGGTCGGGGAGGGTATGCGCGGCCTTGAACCGGGTGATGTCGTCGCGGGTAGCAGCGGGCCGGTACCGCTCGTCTGCGGCGTTTGGGATAACGGTCACGCGCTCCGGTCGCACGCCGAAATGCTGCACGAGATCATCGCGCGTATGCGCGGAGACAGCGATAAGATGGCGCGCGCGACGAACCGAGAGGCGCGTCATTGCCGTCAGGTACCGGCGTTTCGCGGCGGGGAATGCCTCCGGATAGGCGAGAAAGGCGAGATCATGCACCGTGACGACGGACGGTACGGGGCTTGCCAGTGGCACGACATTGACCGGGCAGAAGAGGACATCAAGATGCGCCCGTGTCGTCGCAATGGGCGCGACGACCTGTTCCCAGAGAATGCGACCCGGTGCATGCCCGGTCGGAAGACGACTCGATACCCATCGTACACCATTGGGGACGTATCCATCGGGTGGTGCGGTCGGACCCGCGAAGATCGTCAACGCGTCGTTGGCTTGCGGCAGCGATCCCATAAAGTGCCGAACAATCTGCTCGGTATACTGGCTGACGCCCGCGCGCCGGTAGCCCGGTACGAACGATAGGAGATGCGCGTTCACACCGATGGAAAGCCCGGTCATCGTGAGCATCGGAGGAATGAGATTGATAACGATTGCGAGCGGAACATGGCCAATTCACGCTTTCTGCGCGTCCGCGCCGCGCGTCCGTTCGGCTATTGTACATGGTCATCGTGATGGACGGGGGGCGCGCCGCGCGCTATGATGCGCGATTGTGGAGAGCGTAGTGGTGGAGCGCAAAACTCAGGTGTCGGAAGAATCGCCGCAGCGGCGTGGTGGCCGGTGTGTGCTCGGCATTCGCGTGGACGACGTCACGCTGTCCGAAGCGATGTCTACGATTGTCGACGCCGCCCATACGGGCATGCCCTGCCACGTTATTACCCTGAATCCAGAATACGTGATGCGCGCGCGGCATGATGCTGAGGTACGGGCGATCATCGCGGGCGCCGCGATTGTGACGGCAGACGGCGCGGGCATCACGCAGGCCACCCGCCTTGCGCGGATGCCACTCCGCGCCCGCATCACCGGCAATGACCTGACGGATGCGGTCGCGGCGGCGGGTCTGCCGCTCTTTTTGCTCGGCGCGGCGCCCGGTGTCGCGGAGGCTGCGGCCACCGTCCTGGCCCGTCGGTATCCGTCCGCACGGATTGCCGGGTGCTGGTCAGGCAGCGCGGACGAATCAGACGATCATGCGGCACGCGCGCGCATCAATGCATCCGGCGCGCGGGTCGTCCTCGTCGCGTACGGGATGCCGAAGCAGGATCGCTGGATTGATCGCAATCTACCGTCATTGGCTGCGCCGGTGGCAATCGGCGTCGGCGGGACATTCGATTATCTCGCCGGGCGGGTGCCCCGCGCGCCGTGCTGGATGCGGGAGCGCGGGCTGGAATGGCTCTACCGGTTGGTGCGGCAACCGTCGCGCTTCCCGCGCATCCTGCGCGTCTGGCAATTTGGTGCGGTGGCGCTCGTTTCGGCGCGTGCCGAGCGGCGACGGGATGGGAAATCGTGAATTCGCTGTACCGCACCTCACCGCAATTCGTCGCGCGGGCAGTCGTCGTCGCAGCGGTGATTGCTCTCGTGCTCGGCGTTGGCTGGGGATTTTTGCCAAACTGGTCATTCTGGATCGCGATCGGCGCCGCCTTCGGGATTACCGAAGCGATCGTCCGCGTCACCGGTGCGAAGCGTGGCAATACCTATCAGACGATCGGCATGGTCGGCGTGCTCGCCTGCATCGTCATCTGCCGGGT
>JALYUS010000073.1 GCA_030853625.1 Chloroflexota bacterium | reverse complement strand
GGCGTGTGATGCACCGGGTTCGTGTCTCCCAGGAGCGCCGCCATCTGCCGGATGTCATCTGCCGTGAAGGCAAAATCACCCGCGAATGTATCGCCAGCTTTGATTGGTGAGTCAGCGGGCGATGCATTTTCCCGGTCGTTATGGTCATTCATCGGGCATCAGGAAACGGACGCGCGAATTTCCGCGCTTCCTGTGTGATCGCTTCCTGCTTCATCTTCGCGAAGTCGTCGCTGCTACAGGGAATATCCGCGAGTGATCCTTGTAGAACGCGGAGGCGTGCATCCTGGCTATCGGTGAGACCCTCCTTCAGATTTGTGGCCTGCACTTTATCCGACATCTGCATGCGCTACCTCGTACGGAATGATTAATCGCCGACGATGGTCATTTCCCGTGAGCGGCGCACAAGTTCATCTCCGTTGACAACGGTTTTGATGGCGCCAGTACCATCGAGTTGCAAGAGGGAAAGCGCGCGCCCCGCATCGTCGCCCCGCTCGCTGATCCGCCACCGCACCTCATCAAGCGCCTGTTCGATGGTGTCGAATTCATCAAGCAGATTGTTCGTGCGGTCATTCCAGAGTTCAAAATGCGTTGCCATCGGTTGGTACCTCATCGTGGGGAAGAACCGGGAAGATATTCGTTACACGCGCCAGACATGCATCAGCATCACCTCAGATCGTGTGGTGCCCCGGATTCTTGCCCCACCGTTCATAGCGTATCGGCCCGTTGACCGGAATGGTCATCTCCGCAATGAAATCGCCTTGCTTGCGATTCCGTTGCGCGATCTCCCGCGCCCGCCCCAGTGTATCGAACACAGAGAATCCTTGCCAGTATCGTCTCCTGTCCAGATTGCGTAGTGGCAGGTCGTCCTTTGCCTCGTCGGAAAGGAATCATCGCGTGTGGGGCGTGGCTCTTTGATCGCACGATAGAATTGCCGGTGTCCGCCTTCATTAGGTTTGTTTGAATCATTCACCATTGACTATCCTACCCATTCGCGGGCGGTAGGGGTATTGGGAACAGGGCCGCCAGCGGCGTCGAGCCAGCCCTGGGCGGTGAGGGCGTCGTTGCCGACGAGACCGAACCAGACGGCATCGCCGTGCAGTTCGAGGCGGCCGCGCTCGAAGTATTGAACGGCGATACCGTTCTCGGTCACGACGCCGGTGCGCGGCATGCCGAGAAAGAGAAGTCCGCCCGCCTGCTGCCACGCGGCGCGGAAGGGAGCGGTCACCGTATGCCCGACGGTGGGGAACCAGAAGGCATCCGGGTTCGCGGGCGCCGGTTCGGGGGCGGCGGGGCCGCTCGTCGCGCCCGTTTGCGGGTCCAGCCAGCCTTTCGCTTGCAAGACGGCAGTGACGATCAGATCGGCATCCACATGCGCGGGCTGGCCGTCTGTGGCGGGGCGGACGATCAACCGGCCACGCTCGAAGTCCTGCGTGCGGTACCAGAGGCCGTCCGCCGGGTCACGCCGGGCGTATTCGGCGGTGCGTGGGAGGCCAAGCGTCGTCATGCCGCCGAGACGCTCCCACGCGGCACGGAGTTCGCTCTGGATGACATGCCCCGTCTCGGGGAAGACGAGCATGCCGGGGCCGCTCGGAGCCGCGCTCGCGACCGGCTTCGGGAAGTTCTTGTAGGCACTGTAGTATGGCTCCTTCGGCACGAAGCGGGTGCTGGCGTCAATGGCGCGACCGGTGTTGTAGATCGGCGGCTCGGTCGTGAGCAGGCCGTAGTGCTCGCCAGTCCAGTCATGGAGCATGTGCAGGTTCGCGACCTCGATGTAGTCCTGCGAGAGGAGCCACGGCAATCCTTGCTGCAGAAAGGCGGCCTGCTGCTCAGGCGTCGTTTCCCAGCCGTATTCGGTGATCCAGAGTTTCTTATTGGCGTCGCCCGCATCTACCATCCGCTTGCGGACATCCTGAATCGGCCCAGGAATGATTGCGGCAACCTGACCGTCCGCGCCCGGTTTCATGATCGAACCGTACGGATGGAAGGAGATCGCGTCCCACGGACGCTTGCTCGGCCCGTTCGTATTGTCGCTGACACCGTAGAGCCAATCCACATAGAAGAAGCCGGCCAGTGTGTTCGCTGCGACGACCGCGCCGGGATTGATGGCGTGAATCTCATCGTAGAACGGGCGGAGCCAGCGGAGGTAGTCCGCCACTTCATGCCCCATGTAGGACCACAGTTCCGGCTCGTTCCAGAACTCCCAGAGGCGGATGAAGGGGTAGCGGGCGGCGACGGTGCGGACCGCCGCACGGAACTGCGGCTCGGCGTCGGGCCGGATGCCGCAGGTGAGGCGTTCCTTATCGAATTCCTGCTGCGCCTTTGCACACGCCGCGCTGTCCGGGCTGGCCCAGGCGGGGGCGGTGACGAATGAGGCGATCACCTCGATATGCTCGGCAGCGAGGCGGTTCAGGACGCGGTCGAACTGCGCGAAGTCGTACTGCCCCGGCTGCGGCTCGAAGGTCTTCCAGTCGAGCGAGAGGCGGACATTCGTGATGCCGAGTTGGTGGTAATAGGCCATGAACTCGTCGAGGTGTGAATCAAGCCACCACATATGCCCGGCGATACCGAACTTCAGGCGGTTCACGTCCGGCGCGTGCCAAATTGGGAAGGACTGAGGAGCGGGCGTCACAGGATTATCGGCCCGGACAGTGAGTGATGGGAGCGCCAGATTGATGCAGAGGAGCATGAGAACAAAGGCAGTCACGGTCCGCCGGGTGCGTCGCTGTCGTTCGGTCACGGTAGGATGCCTTTCAAGCAGTCAGCAATGGGCAATCGGTGGTTTGTCCGCATCCAATCTGTCTAACGAACGAGCCGGTGGAATGTTGCGGCAGCGATACGCTCATTCCTCATTCCTCAGCCCTGCGATCGTCGTGCCAACGGCGATCTGGTTCGGATCGGTGACGACTTCGATCAGGGCGGGGCGTTTCAGGGCGAGGGCGTGTTTCAGCGCGGGCGCGAACGCGCGGCTATCGGTGACGCGGGTGCCGTGCGCGCCGAGCGATTCCGCGAAGCGGGCGAAATCCACCGGGCCGAGACGCGTCGCGCTGACGCGGCCGGGAAATTCGCGTTCCTGATGCATGCGGATCGTGCCATAGCCGCAATTGTTGAAGACGAGCGCGATCACCGGTAGATTGCAGCGCACGGCCGTCTCCATCTCGTTGCCGGTCATCAGGAAGCCGCCGTCACCCGCAACGGCGAGCACGGGCACGCCGGGCCGGGCAAGCGCCGCACCGACGGCAGCGGGCATCGCGTAGCCCATCGCGCCACTCGTCGGGCCGAGAAACGCGCCGGGGAGGGCGAACCGATGGTACCGCCCAAGCCAGCCCCCGAAATTGCCCGCGTCGCCCGTGATGATCGTTTCCGGCGGCAGGAGGCGGGCAAGTTCCGCCATGATCGCGGTCGGGTCTACGAAGTGCTGAGTACCATCTGTCGGTCGTACTGAGTGCTGAGTGTCGGGGATCGCCGTGGCTGCTTCGAATACGGCGCGGTCGTGCGCGGATGCGGCGCGGCGGGCAGTGCTCTTTGGGTCGGGTTGGGTGGCGAGGGCGGCGTGCATTGCGGTCAGGGCTTCTTTGGCGTCCGCGACGATGCCGAGGGCGATGGAGTTGTTCACGCCGACGACGCTCGCGTCAATGTCACTGTGGATGACCTGCGTGTGCGGCGCGGGCAGCGTGTACGCGCCCGTCGTGAATTCCGAGAGGCGCGTGCCGAGCGCGAGCAGGACATCCGCTCCGTGCAGCCGCGCGCGGACGCATGGCGGCGCGCCGAGGCCCATGCTGCCGAGAAAGAGCGGGTGGTTGTTCGGAAAGGCGTGGTAGCGGCGGAAGCCGACGATTACCGGAATGCCGGTCGCTTCCGCGAATGCGACGAGGTCGTCCGTTGCACCGGCGCGAAGCACGCCGCCACCGACGAGGATAACAGGCCGCTCGGCGTTCAGGAGAAGATCAACTGCTTTCGCGGTATCAGCGGCAGTTGGCGCGGGGCAGGGGACGATAGCGGGCGCGCGGAAGTGATCGGGCGTGAAATCGCATGCCGCGTTCAGCACATCGGTCGGCACGGCGAGGAGCACCGGGCCGGGCCGCCCACTGATTGCGCGGCGGATCGCCTCGTGGATCAGGGCGGGCAGACGATCGGTGCGCTCGACCTCGACCGTCCACTTGACGATATGGGCGAAAAACGGCGCCAGTTCGACTTCCTGGAACGCCTCCTTATGCCGGTGCGGTGTCTCTACCTGCCCGATCAGCGCGATCAGCGGCGTCGAGTCCTGATCGGCGGTGTGCAGGGCAATCGCCATGTTCGCGGAGCCGACGCCGCGCGTACCCATGCAGAGCGCGGGCGTGCCGGTCAGTTTGCCGACCGCCTCCGCCATGAACGCCGCGCCGCCCTCGTGCCGCGTCGCGACGAGCGAGATGGCCGGTTCGTCGTAGAGCGCGTCCAGCACGGAAAGGAAACTCTCGCCCGGCACGGTGAAGGCGTGGCGCACGCCCTCCCGTTTCAACTGCTCAACGACTGCCTGCGC
>JALYUS010000059.1 GCA_030853625.1 Chloroflexota bacterium | reverse complement strand
TGGCGGTTCATTTTGCAATCCGTTCTCAGTCCGCAGCGAGGGGCAATTCCTGCCGTTTCGGCCCGTCAATGCAGCGCTCCTCAAACTCCTGGCGGAACTTGAGGATCATGCTTTGCACCGGCACCGGCGCGGCCTGGCCGAGGCCGCAGAGCGACAACTTAATGATCTGATCGCTCGTCTCCATAATGACATCGAGATCGGCGACCCGCCCCTGGCCGCGTTGGAAGCGGTCGAGAATATCGAGCAGCGCTTGCGTGCCTAACCGACACGGCGTACATTTCCCACACGACTCGTTCCGGTTGAACTCGATCATGTAGTGCGCCATGTCCACCATGCTCGTTGTGTCATCGTAGACGACGAACCCGGCGGAACCGATCAACCCACCGGCCGGCTCGATCCCCTCGAAGGTCATTGGCAGATCGAAATCTTCCTCGGTCAGCACGCCGCCGGAGACGCCCCCCGTTTGCAATCCCTTGAATTGAAAGCCATCGCGCATGCCGAGATGAACTTCATTGAGCAGTTCGCCGGTCGTGACGCCGAACGGCACTTCGCTCATGCCGACGCCCTTGATATTGCCGCCCATCGTATAGACCTTTGTGCCCTGGCTCTTGTCCACGCCGATGCTGGCGAACCACGCCCCGCCCTTTTCGATGATATGCGGCGCGTTAGCGAGCGTCTCGACATTGTTGACGACCGTTGGTTTGCCCCACAGCCCGTATTCGACCGAGCGCGGCGGCTTGGTGCGCGGCTGGCCGCGGGTGCCCTGAATCGAATAGAGCATCGCGGAGGCTTCACCGCAGATGTATGCGCCGCCCCCGACACGTACCGTGAGCCGGATGTCGAAGCCGCTGCCGAGCACATTATCACCGATCAACCCGGCTGCTTCGGCCTGCCGCACCGCATGGCGGAAATGCTGGATGGCGAGCGGATACTCGCCGCCGATGTAGATGTAGCCGCGATCCGATCCGACCGCGTAGCAGGCGATCAGAATGCCCTCGATCGTCTCATGCGGATCGAGTTCGAGCATCTTCCGGTCTTTGAAAACATTCGGTTCGCCCTCGTGGGCATTGCAGCAGACGTACTTCGGATAGCCGACTGATGCGCGCGCACCCTCCCACTTGATCCCAGCCTGGAATCCCGCGCCGCCGCGACCACGCACATTCGACGTCTTCATCTCCGCGATCACTTCGTCCTCGGTCATGTCGAAGAGCGCTTTGGCAAAGGAGGCGTAGCCCCCGCGTGCGACGTACTCATCGAGGCGGAGCGGGTCAATCAGCCCCGCCTTGCCGAGGACGATGCGCTGCTGCTTGCGCCAGAACGGGTCATCCTTGATCGCCGGAATGCCCTGAAATGGTCCCGGACGCTGTTCATCGGCGGGGCCGTCGAAGTAGACGCCGAGCGGATGGGCAACCTTCGCCCGATCATCCCGGATGCCGTCGAGGATCGCCGACACATCATCCGTCGTGGCGTAGCCGTACATCACGGCGGGCCAACCTGCTTTGCGCACCTCGATGACCGGCTCGGCGTAGCAGTTCCCGAAACAGCCGACCTCGCGAATCTCGACATCCATCCCGCGCGCGCCGATCTGCTCCGTAAACGCGGCGATGATCTGCTCGACGCCCTTGGCGCGCGTGCATTCGCTCATCGCGATGCTGATGACCGGACGATCCGCAGCGGACATCATGCGCTGATAGCGCTCGATCGCTTCCGTTCGATAGCGGTTGAACGCATTCCGGTCCGCCAACCGGGGAACCGTTAGGGCGGTGGCCGTGGTCTGTGTACTCATGCGTGAGCGCCTCTTTCCGGTGGTAGCAGGCTTTCCAGCCTGCCTTCCTGTGGCGAACGGCAGGTCGGAAAGCCTGCTACCACCATCTTTCTCACATCATCACCTCAGGTATTAATGGATGTCAGTTCGTCAATCAACGCGTGCAGTTTGGTGTTGTCCATTTGCGCGTGGTAGGCGCCGTCCGCCATGCAGAGGGGCGCTTGATCGCAGGCGCCGAGGCAACCGGGGAATATCTGCATCGTGATTTGTCCGTCGGGCGTCGTCTCTTTCTCACCGAGGCCCAGACGGGGATAAATGACCTCGTCAATCAACCGCTGTGAACCGACGACGCGGCAGGCCATGCCATTGCAAATCAGCAGCACATGATTGCCGGGCTTCTTGAAGCGAAAGTCGTTGTAAAAGGTCATCACGCCGAAGACGCGTGTCTCGGAGATGTCGAGGTGTGATGCGATTACGCTGACCGCCTCTTCTGAGACGTAGCCGTACCGCTCCTGCACTTCCTGCAGCGACGGCAGAATCAATTCCTGCGCATCCTGGTAATCGCGCGGCGTGAAGTGCTCCGCCAACACCTGCCGGACCCAGGCCAGGTCAATATCTTCCCCGGTCAGTTTGAACATCGTGGCGCTCCTGCCTGCTGGCGACCGTCCACAGCGACGCATCACCCCGTGGAGACAACGCATTGGGTAACGCTACGCGCCCCACAACGAAGTATACGGCGGCGCATTTTACCCGTCAACGCGCGGAAAATCGCCGGAGATGCCACGCAGCCGAGGCGACCGTGCTATACTTCCGGCGGTTCGCGCGCTCTGCGCCACCGAAAGGAGACCTCACTATGCGCGTCACGGACGGCCTCGGAACCATCCGCGATCGGCTCGCGGCGAATAATGCCATCCCACCAACCCTCGCAATGGTTGACACCTATCTCACGCGTGCACAGGGGACGGACGCCTCCGCGCCCTCACTGACCCAACTCGTGAAGATGTTGATGCGCACGCCGGAAGCGCACAAGAATAGCGGCGTCTACAACGATCTCACGCTGCTTGAGGAGCAACTGAATACCGCGACCGCTGCCGCGATGGCCGAGCGCGAGCGCGAAGATGCGCGCCCGGTGCCGAAAGACAAGAAGTTCTACAAGGCACAGCGCGACAAAGAGCAAGCGATCAAGGACAAGGCACGCTAGCGTAATGCATCCGTCGGGGCGGTTTGTGAATCGCCCTCGTGCGGTGGCAGGGCGCTGTGAGGAAGGGATCGGTGATCCGGGGAGGGCGGTTCACGAACCTCCCTACGGCAATCGCCGCGTCGCCGGGAGCGATGCACGCCGAACCCGTTTGTTCTTTGTTCATGGTCGTCGCGGTAGCGAGCAATGAAACGCCTGAACGCTCTTTTCGTCGCGTGCGCTTCGTTGTCGCGATTTTCGCTGTTCTCTCGCCGCTCTCTCTGCCACGCGGTGCTATGATCCGCCCGTCATCATCGCGCCGCGCGAGGGCGCTTCATTGCAGAGGTCCATCCGAAAGCCACGAATCAATCGGTCATAAACATGGACGACGCGGCTGGCGACGACTGGCCACGCGAACCGTTGCGCCGCGACGGTCGCCTGCGCGCCGAGACGCGCCCGTAACGGTGCATCCGTCAGGACCGCGTATAATCGTGCCGCGAGTGCATCAGGATCGTTGTGCGGCACGAGGTAACCCGTCTGACCATCATCCACAGTGAACGCGAGGCCACCCGCGCGCGAGGCGATAACCGGTGTGCCGCAGGCCATTGCCTCCACGGCGACGAGGCCAAACGATTCGTAAAACGATGGTACCGCGACGACGTCCGCCGCCTGGTAATAGCGTGGTAAATCGGTGTGTGGAACAGAGCCAACAAAATCAATACGATCCAACAGATTATGCGCGGAAGCGCGGGCAATCAGCGTTTCAAAGGCGGGTTCCCCTTCCCCGCCACCGACGAGCAGGAGCCGTGGTGGCGCGGTCAGCCACATTTCGCTTCGCAGCCCGCAGAGCGCGTCAACGAGCACGTCAATCCCTTTGATCGGATCAATGCGACCGACAAAGAGAATCACCGGATCATCGGGCGGCAGATCGAGGAACCGGCGCGCCTCGGCGCGATCGCCGGGCCGGAAAAGCGTCGTATCCACCCCCGCCGGAACGACACAGACTTTGCCCGGTTCGGCGCGGTAATACCACGTCATCTCCGCCTTTTCCTGCGGGTTGAAGGCCATCACCGCGTCAACACCGTGCATCAGCCGCCGCTCCGCCACGACGCGCTGTGTCGCTTCGTTCTCCGACGCCGAGCGGGCGACACTATTCTTCGCCTGCGCGAGCGTATGAAAGGTCATCAACAGCGGCACATCCCAGCGACAGCGGAGCGCGTCGCCGACGACACCCGAAAGCCAGTAGTGGGCATGAATGAGGTCATACCCCCGCCGGTTCTCGGACGCCCACGCATCAACCGCTGCGGCAAACGACGGCAGGTACGGCATGAGCGAGATCTTCTCAACATCGCCGAATGGCCCACACGGCAAGGCGACGAGGCAGACGCCCGGTTCGAGCACCGTCAGGATCGGCGTATCTGCCCGCTCCTGCCGGGTGAAAATATCCACCCGCGCGCCACGCGCCGCCAGTTCGCGCGCCAATTCCCGGACATAAATATTCATCCCACCGGCGCTCGGCCCACCGATGCGCGCCAGCGGACTGGTATGCACGGCGAGCATCGCGACCCGTCGCACGGATGGCGGCAAAATGAACGGTGTCAACGCCGTCATGCTCGTTCCTCCGTGACATGCTCCGATTCGGTCAGATCGCGATTGTCCGCCGCTACGGTAAATCGCGCCTCCGTCTCCGCGACCGCACGATCCACACCGTCACGGTCATCGGCGGCAATCACACGCCAGACCGGGGTATCGGACGCGCCGAACCGGTATTTGTACGCCTCATTGCCGCGCAAAAAGTCGCAGAGCGTCAGGCCGCTGTTCGCCGCGTCCTCGATCACCAGACCGGTCAGGACCATGCCGATGCTGATCCGGGCGAATGCCGGGTCGAACCCCGAATTATAGACGAGCAATCGTCCGTCCGCCGCGAACGTATACATCGCGGCGACTGGCGTAGCGTCAATATCGAGCATGTACAGGCGGAGCCAGCCTGCGTCCGCTATTGCCGCCGTCATCGCGCGGAAGAATTTCTCGATAGCAGGCGTGAGGAAGCGTTCTTTGTCCGGCGCGCTGAGGCGATGGAGGCGAAAGAAATCCGGCAAGGCGGCCAGCGCGTCGTCCCGTTCAGTAAGGATACGCAGCCGCCCCGAGGGCGCGTCGCGCGCGAAGTTCCGCGCCTTGCGCCTGATTTCGTGCCGTTCTTTCTTCGGCAATCCCCGCAGGTACATCTCGAACGAACCGCCGAGCCGGACAACGGGGCAAACTTCCTCCTGGACGATGCGGACGGGCATTGTCGCGGCGAGCATTTCCGCCACCGTCGCATGCGATGGCGACCATTGCGGCACGCAGTGCAGGTCAATCGCGTCCCATGTTTCTCGAATGCTCAATAAATGCTGGATAACCGCCGTCCAGACCCGTTGCACATCGCGTTCGGCGGCGACGATGTCCAGATAATCGGTCACATCGTCCCCACCGATCAATTGCACGGTGCGACCGAGCGACGTCTGCCGCACGACGAGCGGCGCGATACCGATCACTCTCCCCGCCTCGTCGCGAATCGCGAGGATGAGCGGCGTGACATCACCGCCGAGGGCGTGACACCAGGCTTCGGCCCAGCCGATGGACTGGAATGGGAAGGGCGTAATGGCGGTCGGTACGAGCGCGTCCCATTGGTCGCGGAGCGCGTCAAACGTGGTCGCTTCGACGATGAGCGTTCCCGTTTCGATGCCACTGCGTGCCGCTGCTTGTGTCAAACGTCGCCTCCGACGTACGTCTCACGAGCCACCGTGCAACTGCAACGCAACAGCGGGGCCACTATTCCCGGTTCACTTCTTGAGAATCCTAACCCCCGCCCCTTCCCTCCGAGGGAAGGGGTGACTTAATCTGAATGCCGTAGCCTACCTCATAACGCCCCAATCTCGAAGAGGCTCGCTCCCCGTTCCCTCGGAGGGCAGGGGGCTGGGGGTTAGGATTCCCCAGCAAAGGGAACATTGGATACGTCCTGATGGTGACTACACCGCAGGCTGCAACAGGCCATAGCCGCCATTATGCCGCCGGTAGACGACATTGACGGCTCCCGTTTCGGCGTCAATAAAGGCGAAGAAGGCATGGCCGAGCAGTTCCATTTGCTCGAT
>JALYUS010000048.1 GCA_030853625.1 Chloroflexota bacterium | reverse complement strand
AGATGCGCCGCGAAGCTCGCCGCGATCACCTGCTGCGCGCTCGCGCCATTGCCCCAGACCGGCTTGTACTTGCTCGTACTCATCCGCGCGACATCCGCCAGTGTGACCTTGCGATCCGGCACGCCTTTGACTTGCACGTTCTCGCCGACGATCTCCAGGTCCTCGACCGATGCTTCCAACTCCTGCGCGACGATGGCGAGCGCCTGCTTGCGCGCCTCGACCGCCGCTTCCAGCACCGCCTTGCCGACGGTGTAGGTGATCTGGCTGCCACCGCTGCCGGGGGAGTGCGGCGCGGCCTCGGTGTCGCCGATCACGACGCGCACCTTATCGGCCGGGATGCCGAACGCCTCGGCGGCGATCATCGCGAAGGTCGTCGTCTGCCCGGTCAAGTCTACCGCGCCGACGCTGATCGTCAGCGTGCCACCCGGATCCATCCGGCAAGCGGCGGCGGCGGGGCCTTTCCCACCGGGCCAGCCGCCCGCACCGATACCAACACCCTCATTTGCTGGCAGATTGTGCCGGTTCTGCCAGAGCGGGTGCTTCTTCAGTTCTTCCAGGCACTCGACGAAGCCAATCTTCGGCCACGGGTTGCCGTCCGGCCAGAGATCACCCTCGACGATCGCGTTCTTCAGGCGGAAGTCGAGCGGATCCATGCCGAGTTTGTCGGCAAGGTCATCCATCTGCGACTCAATCGCGAAACTGGCGTGCGGTGCACCCGGCGCGCGGTAGGCCCCGACGCCCGGCTTATTGGTGACGACTTCATAGCCACGAATATCGAGGTTCGGGAAGCGATACCAGCCGCCGATCAACAGGCAGGCAATGCCGAGCGCGGAGCCGGAGTATGCGCCGGTGTCGAAGACGACGCGCGCCTGCATAGCGGTCAGCGTGCCATCCTTCTTCGCGCCCGTCTTGCACTCGATGACGGCGTACGGCGACGGGTTTGCGGCGAGAAAGTCTTCACCGCGCGTGTATTGCAGATGGACGGGCCGCTTCGTCTTCTTGACGAGCGAGGCGGCGAACGGCTCGAGTACCACATACTTCGCGCCGAAGCCACCACCGACCGTCATCGCAACGCAGCGCACCATGTTCGATGGCAGGTCGAGCGCCTTCGCCACCTCGTCGCGCGTCATGAACTGTGCCTGCGTGCTCGTGTAGACCGTCACACCGTCCGTCACGGGGTCAGGCGCGACCATGCACGACTGCGTCTCCAGATAGCCCTGGTGGACACCGGCGATCGTATAGGTGTCCTCAACGATCATATCCGCCTCGCGGAAACCCTGTGCGACATCGCCCCGGTGGAAGTGGAGCGTGTTCGAGACATTGTCGTGCAGGTCCTCGTGCTCCTCCTCGTCTTCGCTGGCGCTGACGGCGGCATGCAAATCCTGCTCCTGCGCGCCCGCCGCCAGATGCTCGCGCACGCGCGGCGCGCCATCCTGCATTCCCTTGATCGGGTCAACGACCGCTGCGGACGGCTCGTACGAAACCTCGACCGCTGCCGCGCCGTCTTCTGCCAACGCCTCCGACTCCGCGAGGACGACCGCGACGGGCTGCCCCGCGAAGACGACGTGCCCCTTCGCCAGGAAATTGAGCCGCCGCGAGCCGGATTCCCAGCCTTTCAGCGTTCCTTCCAGGTCCTCGGCGGTGAAGACGGCGACGATGCCGGGCATCTGCCGAGCCGCTTCGGTATCAATACCAGTAATCTTCGCGCTCGCATACGGACTGGAGACGAGCCGGGCGTACAGCATGCCGGGGAGCCGGACATCGCCGGCATAGCGGGCGCGCCCGGTCAGTTTCTCCGGGCCGTCGCGGCGGAGAATGTCGGTGCCGACGGTGGTCATTTGTGCCATTGTCTCTCCCTTTTCCTGATACGGTCACTCACTGTGTTGACGATAGGTGCGATGCGCGCGGAGCGCAAGAGAGATTATACGGCATCTGCCCTCCTCATAAGGGCATTGGGAGGGGCCAATCGGCGTCTATGCATCCCGCCAGTGAATCGCGAAGGCCGTCATTGGCTCATCAGTGGCCCACGCTTTGTGCATGACGCCAGTCGGCCAAAGGATTGCTTGCCCGGCAGAAACCGCCGCTTCTTCCCCGCCGACGCGCACATAACCCGCGCCACTGATAACGATGAAGAGGATCGGTTCATCGGCGTCGTGCTCCCACATCTCGCCGCCTGGCTCGAAATGCAACTCGACGACGGTGATTTCCTTCTCCCGGAGGATTATTGCCGTCTGCATCCGGGTGCAGTTGGGCGGTGGATCGAGGCGGCGGTGGCCGGGACCGAACCGCCGAATATCGAGCATCATGTCGCGATCCTCTCATACTCTTTCCCGATAGCGATGGCGTGATACCTGCGTAGGAGCAGCGCTTGAACCGCCCTCCTCGCAT
>JALYUS010000016.1 GCA_030853625.1 Chloroflexota bacterium | reverse complement strand
AGCCTGCCTCTCGCGCCAGGAAGGCAGGCTGGAAAGCCTGCTCCCACCGGGGAATTGCCCGTAACTGAACCGTATTGGGCTTCAGCCTGCGTCCCCTGCGGGCAAAATCCTTCGGGGAGAGGGGATGCAGGCTGAAGCCTACGCTACCACGTACTCCCCCTTCCGTTTAGGGAATGGGGCTGGAGGTTCGGTTAAATGAGCACAACGGGCAGGCTGGCAGGCAAAGTGGCGATTGTGACGGGCAGCGACAGCGGCATCGGTCGGGCAATCGCGATCCGCTTCGCGCAGGAAGGCGCGGCGGTGACGATCAATTATCACAGCAACGCGCAGAACGCGGGCGAGGTCAAGGAGCAGATCGAAAAGGCCGGCGGCAAGGCGACGGTCATCCAGGGCGATGTCTCCACCGCCGCTGATGTCCAGAAGATGATCGCGGGCACCGTGCAGGCATTCGGCGGCCTCGACATTCTCGTCAATAATGCCGGGATCGAGTTCCCCAAGCCCTCCTTCCTCGATGTGGATGAGCAGGAGTGGGATATGGTGCTCGGCGTCAACCTCAAAGGCCCCTTCCTCTGTGCGCAGGCCGCCGTGCGGCAGATGCAGAAGGCTGGCAAGGGCGGGCGGATCGTCAATATCTCCTCCGTGCATGAAGATATTCCGATGCCGGGCAATAGCCCGTACTGCGCGGCGAAGGGTGGCCTGCGCATGCTGATGCGCACCCTCTGCGACGAACTCGCGCCGGACAAGATCACGATCAACAACATCGGCCCCGGCGCAATCGCTACACCGATCAACAAAGGGACGCTGGCCGACCCGGAGAAGGTCAAGGCGCTCAATGCGGGTATTCCACTTGGGCGCGTCGGCCAGCCGGAGGAGGTCGCGGGCCTCGCCGTCTACCTCGCCTCAGACGAGGCGGCCTACGTCACGGGCGCGAGTTACTTCATTGATGGCGGCATGATGCGCCAGGCGTTGGGGTTGTAGCGTATCGAGAAAGGGTGATGGCAAGAGTTGTGCAAAGCAATCATCCGGTGGTCGTGCGGCCACCGGATGGGAATGCGTGGATCAGTTCGCAATGCAAGGCGGGAATGTATGGCGTCAACGACAGAGCGTGGATTAACGAACCGAGTCGGTCCCCTCGAAGTTAACTGGCCGCGTGCGGTCGGCTACTACGGCGGGCTTGCGCTCGCGGTCGGCTTCGGCATGATCGAGCCGCCCTTCGGCGTCTTCATCGCCGCCGTTCCCTTCTTCAAAATGCTCAACCGACCAAAGGCGTCACATCCGGTACGCCTGGTCTCGCAGATTATGGATGGCGCGTCCCAGCCGGTGGGTGGCGATGGCGATCCGGTGATCAAACTCATGACGCCGGATACGCCGAACGCCGGAGCGGTCGGCATTGGCGCGGAAGCGCGCGCGATCGCGAACAAGATCGGTGCATCGCAACGTGGAATGGCCGAGCCACGAACGCGCCGTATTCGCGTGAAAGCGTCCGCTACGTAAGCATTGAGAAAAATCGAGATAAACAGCCAATCGTCACAACCCCGCCTGGTGTGATACGATTACCGATCAGGTCGGATGCGGCAGTCCGGCGCGCTGGCATAGCATTTGCTTCATGGAGGCCGGGAGACGGTTGTGTCGGAATGGATCCCAATGAGAGAGGGGTTGAATCATGGCTGTTGAAGATTTCCTCGAATCAGAAGTGGCAATTGCCATTGCCGCGACTGCGGCGGCAATTTCGCCGCCCGTCCGCAGGGTGCTGCGACGTGGCGCGGTCTATGGGATCGCGGGCGTCATGATCGCCGGTGATGCGATCATGTCATTCGCGCGCGGCGTCGGCAGCGGCGTGCAGCAGGCGACCACCACCGCGACGAACAGGGTGCAGCAAGCGACCGCGAAGCCGGAAGCCGGTGCGGAAGCGGCTGGGGGCGAGGCATAAAATGGGGAAAACCGGGAAAGCGACTGCGGACACGGCGACGGCGCGCGGAACGTCCGGTACGGCGAAACGGACGACAACCGCGCGAAAGAGCGACACGAGCGCGTCTCCGCCGCCCGCGCGGGAGCAGCCGACCGCGACGAGCGCGCCGAAGGGCGCGACAGCGGATAGCGGTGCGGCGGACGATGCCAGCGGGCAGTCCGCGACGGAGCGTGCCGAGCAGGTGTTCGACGACGCCGGGCAGCGCGTCGGCCAGTTCGCTCTGATTGCCGGACAGTACCTGCGACAGTTCACGGCCCGCGCCCGCGAAGAGGCGGAGGACATCTGGGTCGAGGCGCAAAATGTCCGTGGCAAGAGACCGTAGCCATCTGCGGCAATAATTTGCGTCGGTAGCAGGCTCAAAAGGCCTGCTACCGGCATTAACAATCCCGCCTGGCCCATGGCCGGGACCGACAGACAGGGAAGAGGTCGTCGAACATCCAATGAGTGCCATTGCCGCTGAGGAACTCCGGCTGATTCACGCGCTACCGGGCCGGATCCGTGTCCATATGCCGGGGCTTTCCGGCGCGACCGAACGCCGCCTGGAAACGCGCCTCCGCGCGCTGCCGGGGGTGCATAGCGCGCGAGCAAGCGGGCTGACCAGTAACATCCTCATTTGCTTCGACCCCGCCGTACTGGACGAGGAGCGACTGCTTTCGCTCGTGCGGACAGAGATGCCCGATGCATCGGAGCGGACAGAGATGCCCGATGCATCGGAGCAGGCCGACATGACCGCGCAAAGCCCGGCCTCCTTGCGCCTCCCGCACGCTCGCCCGGCGGTAATCCACGAGCGGCAGGGGAATCGTGCCCGCGCACGCATCGCGGTGCGCGGGATCGAAAGCAACCCCGCACTCGCCCGCGCGGTCGTTGCGCGCCTGGAACGGCTACCGGGCGTCAGAGCGACCGCAAACCCACTCACGAGCCGCGTGCTGGTCCAGTTCGACACGCATCTGTCAGACATTGATGATCTCATCGCGGAAGTAACGGGGATGGAACTGCCGGACGTTCCCGACGAAGCCGAGCCGACCCATCCGCTCGATCCCGGCCCGCTCGTGCAGAGCGCGACGCGCACCGTTGGCACAGCGCTTGGCTTTGGCTTTCTCGCGATTCAGCGGCTGGCAAGCGGCGGACAAACAGAAGGGATCGCGGGCGCGGCGCAGGTTTCGGGCGTGATCGGGATGCTGCAAGGGATTCCCTTCGTCCGTTACGGTCTGCGGCGACTGCTCGGTCGGACGGCCGCTGATCTGCTTGTCAACGTGCCGAACGTCATCTCGCTGGCGCTCTCGAACAACCCGCTCGGTCTCGCGCTCACCGGTGCGGAATCCGTGCGCCTGCTCACGGAGACGATCGCGCGGCGCGCGGCGTGGAAGCGGTACGAGGAGCGATTGGGCGGGCTTGCTTCCGCCGAACCGGGCGCGGTGATCCGGCTCGAAACCGGGGAGCGCACCCCGCTCGCCGCCGACATCATCGAGGGAACCGGGAACGCCATCGGCCGCGACGCGATGCCGATCCATGCCTCCCCCGGTGCGTCAGTACCGGCGGGAGCGCGGTTGATCGGTGGGCCGTTCGTGCTCCGCCTCCACGAACCCATGCCATTCATTCCCCAGCCACGCCCTGCGCCCCTGCGGAAATCGTCTCAGGATCGGTACATCCAGGTGTTGGGGCCGCTCTCGCTCGGCTATGCGGCGCTCACGGCGCTCACTACCCGGTCACTCGCACGCACCTTTACGTCCCTTCTGCTCGTCAATCCGCGCACGGCGATGATTGGTATGGACGCCGCTGATCTGAGCGCCGCCGCGCGCGTGCTGCGATCGGGTGTGATCGTCGTGGGCAGTCGCCCGCATCGCGTCATCCACCGTCCCGATCTCCTGCTCCTCGACGGGCCACGAATGCTGTCCGATGGCTTCGAGCTCTCCGGCGCGCTCCCTCTCAGCGATGCGTACGAACCCGCCGAAATCCAGATGCGGGCGGCGAGCATCGCCGCTGCCACCGGCTCGCCGTGGGCCGGTGCGTTCCGCGTCGCGGGGGCGATCGCCGCGACGGACGGCGCGTTCGACGGCACGACCGCCATCGCCACTATTGATGGCGCGCGCTATTCTCTCGGCCCCGTCACCGATGAGACCGTCCTGCCCGCCTCCGTCCGCCTGCAACGCCGGGGCAACCATCTGCTACTGCTCCGCGATGAGCGGGCGAAACGCCCGCTCGGTGTCCTCGTCCTGCGCCCTCGGCTCGCATCGGGCGTCGGCGAACTGGTGGAAACATGTCGAAGGCACGGCACGGAGATCGCGCTGCTCGACGGACGCAACCACCTCGTTGCACAGGAAGTCGCACGGCGCGCCGACGTAGTGTTGCTCGACACCGACACGGCGACCGATGTGATCCGCGCGCGCCAGGCGACGGGCGCATTCGTCGCCTTCGCCTCAGACACTGCCCATGCCGGTGAGCCGTTCGCGGCGGCGGACCTGGCGATCGGCGTCTCCTCTGGGCGGAGCAGCCGCTTCCCGGCGCGGGCGGATTTGCTCGCGCCGGACCTCACAGCGGTCGCCGCGATCGTCGAGGCGGGCGCGCGCCGCGATGCCACCGCACGCGATGCGGTCGGCCTCTCCATGATCGCGAACGCGGTCGGCGCGGTCTGGGGTTTCCGTGGCGCACCGGGTATCGAGGGGGCCTCGCGCGCCGTCTATATCACGGCGCTTGGCGCACTGGCGGACAGTTGGCTGCGATTGCGCGGTGGCGAGCGGTCGCAATCCACGATCGCGCATCTCGTTGATCCTCGGCCCGAGCGATGGGGGCGGCGGAGCGTCGCGAGCACACTCGCCGCGCTCAATACGACCGAGGAGGGGCTGACGACTGCCCAGGCGGCGCAACGCTATCGAGATCTCCCGCCGACGACCCAGCGCAACGCCCTCCTGATGGCCGTACTGGCGCAACTGCGCTCGCCCCTCACGGGCATCCTCGCCGCCGGGGCCGGGCTGTCGCTCTTTCTCGGCGCGCCGCTTGATGTCGCGATTATCGGGGTGACGATTGCCGCCAACGCGGCGGTCGGCGCGTGGCAGGAACATCAGGCCGGCCAGGCCGCCGAGGCGCTGCAACGGATGAGCACGGCGACGGCGCGCGTCCTGCGCGACGGCATGCCGGTGACACTGCCCGCAACGGAGATCGTGCCAGGCGACATCCTGCTCCTCGCAACCGGCGACCGTGTCGCGGCGGACGCACGTATCCTGAGCGCGCAGGGGCTTGAAGTGGACGAGGCCGCCCTGACCGGCGAATCGCTCCCCGTTCCCAAAACACCCACCGGCGGGACGGACGCGAGCCGCGTCATCCTCGAGGGGAGCGATGTAACGGTCGGCGCCGGACGCGCCGCCGTGATCGCTGTTGGGCGCGACACGCGGATGGGCGCGACCGCCGCCGCACTCGATGTGGACGAGACGAACCAAAGCCCCTTGAGCGTCCGCCTCAGCACGATGCTGCGGCAACTGCTGCCGCTTGCCGCGACCGGTGGCGCGCTGGTTGTCGGCGCCGGTGTGCTGCGCGGTGAATCGCTCCTGTCGCAACTCGCGATCGGCGGGAGCATCGCCGTCGCCGCCGTGCCGGAAGGGCTGCCGCTTCTCGCGGGTGTCGGTGAAGCGGCAGTCGCGCGGCGGCTGGCGGGGCGCAACGCACTCGTGCGAAGACTGGCAGCAGTCGAGGCGCTGGGCCGGGTAGACATCGCCTGCACGGACAAAACCGGCACGCTCACCGAGGGCCGTCTCGCTCTCCGCCTCGTCGCCGACAGCGCGACCGAAGCGGAACTGCCGACGCCGCTTTCACCCGCCCTGCGCGCGGTCCTGCTCGCCGCCGCCCTTGCCAGTCCCCACCCGGACGCCGGCGATGTCGGCGCGCATCCGACGGATGTCGCGGTCATCCAGGGCGCGCAGGGGGCGGGCCTCAATGATGAACTGCGCGCCGAGCGGGAGCGCGAGGCGCCATTCGACCCGGCGCGTTCCTTCCACGCGACCATCGCACACGGTCGCCTCTCCGTCAAAGGCGCGGCGGAAACGCTCGTCCCACGGTGCGACCGCGTGCGACAGGGGAACGAAGATACACCGCTCGATGCGGCGGGCCGGGACGCGCTCCTCCGGCGTGCCGAACAGCTCGCCGCGCGGGGCTTGCGCGTGTTGATGGTCGCGGAGGGATCGCCGGAGGGGGACACCAGCAATCCGGAGGCACTCGTGGCGCTCGGCTTCGTCGGCATCGCCGATCCGCTCCGCCCAAGCGTCCGCGACGCCGTTCGCCGTTGCCATGAGGCCGGAATCCGCGTCATCATGCTCACCGGTGATTCCCCTGCGACCGCGCGGGCAATTGCGCGCGAGGCGGGCCTGCTCGACGGTCACGGCGCGCGTGATGTGCTGACGGGCGACGAAATTTCCACTCTGGAAAATGGCGAACTTGACCGGCGGCTGGAACAGGCAGTCGTCATCGCGCGCGTCACACCGCTCGATAAATTGCGCATTGTCGAGAGCCTCCAGCGCCACGGGCATACCGTCGCGATGACGGGTGACGGCGTGAACGACGCGCCCGCGCTCCGGCTCGCCGATGTCGGCGTGGCGATGGGCAAGGGCGGCACGGAAGTCGCGCGGCAGGCGGCGGATGTCGTGCTCGCCGACGACGATTTCGCGACCCTGGTCGAGGCATTGGTGGAGGGGCGCAGTTTCTGGCGCAATATCCGCCGCGCCCTCGGCCTACTCCTGGGCGGCAACCTCGGTGAACTCGGCCTGGTCGTCGGCGCGACGGTGATGGGCTTTCCCGCCCCATTGCTTACCCGCCAAATCCTCGCGGTCAACTTGATTACGGACGCGTTGCCGGCCCTCTCCGTCGCCTTGCAACCACCCGAGAACCGCAACCTCGCGGGCCTGGCGCGGGAAGGCACGGCGGCGCTCGACGCGCCCCTGCGGCGGGATGTCATCCGGCGCGGCGCGGCGACGACGCTCCCGGCCCTCGCCGCCTACATCATCACACTGGGCACGAGCGGTTTGCCTCAGGCGCGTGCCGTCGCCTTCGCCAGCATCGTCGCCACGCAACTGGCACAGACGCTCGACGCGGGCCGGGCGGAAGGATCGCTGACCCGGCCGGTGCTGGCCGCCGTCACCGCTTCTGCCGGGTTGCTCGTCGCCGCGCTGACCGTCGCCCCACTTCGCACAGCGCTGAGCCTGACAGCGCTCACACCGTTCAGTTGGGCGCTCGTCGCCGGAGGGTCAGCCGCCGCCGTGCTCCTCAGCCGCCTGCTGGCGTCGCCCGGCTTCGGCGACACCAGCCAGATGCGGTTGCGTCCGGCGACGGTCTAAGCGCTTCGCTCATCGCTCCCTTGTGGATGCCTCACGATGCGATTACACGCCGATGATGGAGAGCGCCGATACTCGTATCGGCTGTCATGGACGTGCATTCGTTCGAGGAGGCAGAGTATGGGTTCGATTCGTACCGCACTCGGCATCATTACCCTCATCACGGACGTTATCGCGGTCTTCAAGATCGTCCGAAAAGCCGTCCTGCGCGCCGTCGCCTCATACAGGAGCGCGCGGCGCTTTGCCCTCCCCGCCGCCTGATTGGTATCGGTCTTTTCCTGACGCCGGACATACCTACGTAGGACGTATGCAGTTGGAGCATCTTCGGTGACTTCTCCCGGCTGATAGACGTGACCGTCAAGGCGTCGTATCGCCACAATTGTGCCCGTCCTGTGGGCGGTCCGTGACCGTTTCATGACTTTTCGCCGCACCCGTTCGTGATGTTCGCGGTCTATCATTGTGGTATGCCTGGAAAGGCTTACTGCTTTGCATGTGAGCGACTTCGCCACAGGATCGTGAGGAAAAAAGTGATGACCCACCGTCCGTTCCGGTTCGGCGTCGTGGCCGCGCAGGCACAATCGGGGGAGGAGTGGACTGAGAAGGCCCGCCGCGTTGAGGCGCTCGGCTACGCGACCCTCGTCATCCCCGACAACATTCAGCATACGCTCGCCCCGCTGCCCGCGCTCGCCGTTGCCGCCGCCGCCACGCGCACACTCCGCGTCGGCACGTATGTGTTCGCCAATGATTATCGCAATCCCGTCATGCTCGCCAAGGAGGCTGCCACCCTCGATCTCCTGAGCGACGGGCGCTTCGAACTGGGCATCGGCGCGGGCCGCCCGACCGCCGCGACCGAGAGCCACATGCTCGGCATTCCCTTCGATACGGGCGGCGTCCGCCTCGCGCGGCTGGCCGCATCGCTCGCGATCATCAAACCACTTCTCGCGGGGCAGCGCGCGAGCGCGACCGGGCCGCACTATGCCGCAGCGGACGCGGCGATCTCCCCACTTCCCATCCAGCAGCCCCGGCTGCCGATCCTGATCGCCGGGAGCGGCCCGCGACTGCTTGCCCTCGCCGCGCGCGAGGCGGACATCGTCGCGCTCGGCGTCGGCCCGGATGCGACTGAAGCGGTGGTGGCGGAGAAAATCGCTCTGCTGCGCGCGGCGGCGGGCGAGCGATTCGCGCAGTTGGAGATTAACCTCAATCTGATGATGGTGGGGGAGCGGATGCCTCGGTGGATCGCGGCGCAATTCGGCGCGAACGCGGGGCGCCTCACCCGCTCCGGCGCGGTCCCCGTCCTCGCGGGGACGACCGACGCGATGTGCGACACCCTTACGCGGCGGCGTGAGACATTGGGCATCTCCTACATCGTGGTTTCGGATGAACTGATGGAGGCGCTTGCACCCGTTGTCGAGCGGCTTGCGGGCCGCTGACGCTGCCTGCATCAACCCACCAATCCGCATGACAAATGTCATCGCGAACTGATGAGCCGTCGCACTTATCGCACCGGCGATTCTCCTCTACGCTGTTATCAGTGGACGCGCGAGTCGTCCGTGAGACAAAGAGGAGAAATCCAATGAACGAAATGACCCGATCCCGATTGGCGCTGGCGGCCTATGGCGTCGCGGCGCTTTTCGCCATCCGTCTGCCGTCCTTCTATTTTCTGCCGCAATCGAGTGGTTCACTGATCGTGCGCGAACTGAGCGCGCTCCTGGGCATCGCACCCCATCTCCTCCTCTTCGTCGTCGTCGCGGCGCTTCCGGCGCCATCGTGGGCACGATCGGCCGGCTATGGCTGGCTCGCGATAGACATGACGACCGACATCATGGCCCTCAATGGCGTCGCCCCCGCGACCTTCCTGCCGCTGCGCTACGGCGGTCACATCGCCGCCGCGCTCTGGATCGCCACGGCATCCTGGCAGGCGAAAGGCGCGACGCGGAATGTTGGCTTGCTCCTCGCGCTTGATCTCGCCGGCTACTCGTTCATCGCCCCGTTCGTCTCATTCGTCGCGCTCCTGCCCTCGATCGTCCTGCTTCCCGCCTGGTTCGTACTGGTGGCGCGTCACATCGGTCACGAGGCTGAAGCGGTGCAGGAATCCGCTGATCGCTCGTCAACCGTGCGGCATGCGCGCACGACCGCTAACGCTATAATCAGGTAGCACGTAGCGAAGCGAGAGGCGATCTCGCTGCATCGGGAGTGAGTGCATGAACGGTCAGACAGCAATACCGTGGACAGATGATGCGATGCTGGAGGCATCCGGGGACGCGGTTTACCGCGTCCTCCCTCGTTGGATGTGGCGGCTGTTCAGCGCCGTGTGGCTCTTCTTCCTCATCTTTCCGATTATCGGGTTGCTGCATCCGCTCCCAGCAGCGGGGCGGGCGCTCACCATTCTGGCTGGGATGGTAGTCATCGCCGCCCTCTACCTCCGGCTCATGCTCCACCGTCCATTTCCGGGCGCCGCGTTTACGCCGGCCGCGCGTTGGCAGCCGCTGGCGCTCCTCATCCTCCTCGTCGCCTGCGTGCTGTTTCTCACCCTGACCGATAGCAGCGATTGGTACTGGTTTTTCACCTATACCGGGCTTGCCGCCGGTGTGGCGTTCCCGGCGCGGTGGGCGGCATGGATGACGATCGGCCTGATCGTTGTCACAGCCGGGGTCGGCGGGACCGTGGATTGGCTGCAAATGGGGCGGATGGTGGTGCTCGTCGCGGTCCTCGGCTCTGGCATGATCGGCGTGGGATACTTGATACGTACGATCCGCGCATTGCGCGCCGCGCGGGCGGAGATCGCCCGCCTTGCGGTGGCCGAGGAGCGACTGCGCTTCGCGCGCGATCTGCACGATTTGCTCGGCCATAGCCTTTCGACGATCGCCATTAAGACGGCATTGGCCCACCGGCTACTGTCCGACGCGCCGGAGCGCGCCGGGCGCGAACTGGAGGATGTGCAAACGGTCACGCAAGAGGCGCTCAAGGAGGTGCGCGACGCGGTGACGGGCTATCGCCAGCCGACACTGGCGACCGAACTCGCCAACGCGCAGGAAATCCTTGCGGCGGCGGGCATTGCCTGCGACGTGGACGATGCAGTCGGCACGCTGCCCGCCGCCGTCGAATCGGCTCTGGCGTGGACGGTACGCGAAGGCGTGACGAACATCGTCCGCCACAGCCGCGCGCGGCACGTCACAATCGGTATTCATCAGGGGCACGAAACGGTCCGCGCCGACATCACCGACGATGGCGAAGGGGATTCCGTGGGAACGCATCCCTCGCCGAGTGCAGGCGGAAGCGGCTTACGCGGTCTCGCGGAGCGCGCCGTCGCCGTCGGTGGACGGCTTGACGCGCAGCCCTGCCCGACCGGGGGATTCCACCTCGTGGTTATACTGCCACTGATCGACATCGCCCGGCACACGATCGTGACGACCGATGCGGGGAAGTCACGATGATTCGCGTGCTGCTGGCCGAGGATCAGGCGATGATTCGCGGCGCGCTGGCGGCGCTCCTCGCGTTGGAAGATGATATCGAGGTCGTCGCCGCAGTGGCGCGTGGGGACGAGGTGATAGCGCGGGCGCTCGCGACGCGGCCCGATGTGGCGCTCCTCGACATCGAAATGCCGGGTTGCGACGGCATCACCGCCGCTGCCGCGCTGCACGAGCAGTTACCGGACTGCCGCGTGCTGATGCTCACCACGTTTGGGCGGCCTGGCTACCTGCGGCGGGCGATGGAGAGCAAGGCGGTCGGGTTTCTCGTCAAGGACGCGCCGCCGCAGCAACTTGCCGAGGCGATCCGCCGGGCGATGGCCGGGGAGCGTGTCATTGATCCCGCCCTCGCCGCCGCCGCCCTGAGCGCGGGGCCAAGCCCGCTCACCGACCGCGAGCGGCAACTGCTGCGCATCGCCGCGTCCGGGGCGAGCGCCGCCGAGATCGCCCGCGCCGCGTCTCTCTCCGAAGGCACCGTGCGGAATTACCTCTCAGCGGTAATCCAGAAACTCGACGCCCGCAGCACTACGGATGCCGCGCGCATCGCGGAAGAGCATGGGTGGCTATGATGGCAGGGTATCAGCGTCTCTGCATACAGCGAGAGGGTGACTCCCACTCTCGCTGTGTGCAGGGCGCTCAGTTTAGAAGCCGTCCGACCCATTCGGTGTGCCGAGGCCCGTCGGACCGTCATAGCCGATAGCGCCCGTGCAGAGGTACGGGTACGTCGCACCGCAACTCCCGTTGCTCCCGCTCACCACGTCATTCAGGTTCGATGTATGACCGTACGGATATGAACCGTCCGTGACCGATGGCGCGTTACCGGAGAGCGCGTAGACGCCGGCAATGATCGGCGACGCGACACTTGTACCTCCGAAGACGAGCCACCCGCCCACGCCATACGTATCGTAGACCGCGACCCCCGTATTCGGATCAGCAATCGCGGCGACATCCGCGACGGTTCGGTTCGCGCATCCCGGATCGTGCTGCCAACTCGGCTTCGCGATGAATGCACTGCATCCACTGCCCGCGCCGCTCCACGCCGTCTCGGACCAGCCGCGCGCGCTGCTATTGCGGGCGAGGCTCGTCCCGCCAACTGCGGTTACGTAACTCGACGCGGCTGGGAACTCGACACCATACCCGCTATCACCTGAACTCGCGGTGATTACCTTGCCGGGGTGGTTATAGTACGATGCGTACCCCGTCTCACCGCTCCACTCGCTACCGCCGTAACTGTTGCTGATCGCCACGACATTCGAGAGACCCGCCGCGTAATTGACCGCCTTACCGAGATTGTCATAGGTATTGTCGCTCGCCTCGACGAGCAGGATATGACATTTCGGGCAGGTGGCGGAGACCATGTCGAGGTCGAGCGAGATCTCCTCCGCCCAACCGGTGTTGCCGGATGGATACCGCGTGCCGCCGGTCTGATTGACCTTTTTGAAGCAGCCGTTGCGCGTCGTGCAGGGCGGCAGGCCAAAGTGGCTACGATAGATATTAAGATCACTTGCCGCGCGCGGATCATCGTAGGCATCCACAATCGCAACAGTCGGCGATCCGGAGAACGACTTCAGCGCGGCAGCGAGATTGTAGGCGGACTGTAAATCGGTAGGGCCGTAGCCCGCAGGCGCCGCGTGCGCGACCGCTTTCCCCGTCACATCAACATGAACGAGCGAGTCGCAATGCGCGGTACCGGGCGCGGTGGCTTCCGAACAAACATGCTCGGCGTGGTCGCCGAACTTCGCCGGCGATGGCGCAGGCGACTGAGCGGACGTCACCGCCGGGCCAATACCGAGCGCGAGCAGGAACGCCAGAAGCACAGGAACCCGCAGGGAAAAACGACGTGTGCGCATACAATCCCCTCCCCATCGTAAAAATCCTGGCATGGCGAATTCCCCGCACCATGCCGCTATCCTGTTAATCGTGCGAGTGGGGCGATTCGTGACGGGGAGTTGCGTTGTGCATACAATCAATGGCGAAGGAGCGTATTCGATACGGCACGCGCAACACCACGATCCGCTTCATATCCGCAGGGAAGGGAGACCGACGTGTCCATTGATTTGCGATCCATCGTGCGCACCCCGTTACGCGTTCCCTCACCGCTCCAGCGCTATCGTCCCGCGCCGGGCCGTCATGTGATTCACGACGATCTCGTCCTGACGGCGAGCGGTGGGGCTGGCCCCGATTTCAACAGCGCGTTCGTGCTCGGCCCCATGCCGCCGGAACGGGTCTTCGCGCTGGCAGACGGATTCTTCGACGCCACGGGGTACGCCATCGTTGTCGAGGCCGACACCGCGCAGCCGATCGAGGAGGCCATACGAGCACAAGGCTGGCGCTTGGACGAGGAGGAACCGGCGCTCGCCCTCGCGCCGATCCCTGCTCCCCCACCATCGTCACCTGGCCTGACCATCCGGCTCGTGACGACCGAAAGCGGGTTAGCGGACTTCATGGCCATCTCCGGGACGGGACGCCGTTGGATCCCTTCGCTCGCCGCCGCGTTGGACCCGGCGGTCGCGCTCCTCGTTGGCTACGATGGTGATGAGCCGGTCGCCACGTCGCGGCTTACCTGCTACGACGACGTGGGGGACATTAATGGTGTCGTCACCTCACCCACGCACCGTCGCTGTGGCTTCGGAACGGCAATGACCTGGGCCGCCATCACGGAGGGGACGCGGCGCGGCTGCGTGGCGATGACGCTCACCGCGACGGCGATGGGCTACCCCGTCTATCGCCGCATGGGGTTCGTGCCGGTCTGTACCTACCGGACGTACGTGCCGCCGAGCCGACGATGAGGTTGACCCTGCCCGGTCAGAGGCGTAAAGTAGACTTCTCACGGAACGGCGGAGGTCGCCGATGCAGACACGATGGGATGGGCCATATATGGCAACCACATCCACCGATCCCGCGCTGATTGACTGCGATGTCCATGTGACGGTGCCGAACGTCGAGGCGCTCTTTCCGTATCTGCCGCAGCACTGGGTCGAGCATGTCAATCAGACCGTTTTCAAGGGCGCGAGCACAACCTACTACCCGCCACGCGCGCCCATCGCCGCCCGGCCCGGCAGCATCCCGCCCGACGGCCCCGCCGGCTCGCGCCTCGATCTCCTGCGTAGTCAGGTTCTCGATCCGCTCGGTGTACAGATCGCGGTCGTCAATTGCCTGTATGCGATTGACAGCCTGCACAATCCCGAAGCGGCGGTCGCCTTCGCCCGCGCAGTCAACGACTGGCAGATCGCGGAGTGGCTGGAAAAGGATTCCCGCCTGCGTGCCTCCATCGTTGTGCCTGTCCAACTGCCGGAACTGGCGGCGGCGGAGATCGCGCGTGTCGGCGACCATCCCGGTTTCGTCCAGGTATTGTTGCCCGTGCGCTCGGAGCATCCCTACGGCAACCGTCTCTTCCGCCCGATGTGGGAGGCGATTGCCACACACCATCTCGTCGTCGGCATCCATTTCGGCGGCGCGCCCGGCAACCCACCCTTCCCCTCCGGCTGGCCGTCGTACTACTTCGAGGAGTACGCGGGGATGGCGCAGGTTTTCCAGTCGCAATTAGCGAGCATCGTCAGCGAGGGGGTGCTCGATCTCTTCCCCACCGCGCGTATCGCCCTGCTGGAAAGCGGGTTCACCTGGCTACCGGCCTTCATGTGGCGCTTTGATAAGGAGTGGCGCAATCTGCGCCGCCTCGTCCCGTGGGTGAAACGCGCGCCGTCGGAGTACATCCGCGAGCATGTCCGCCTGACGATCCAGCCGCTCGACGCGCCACCGGAATGGCGGGATATGGAACGGGTCATCGAACAGTTGGACGGCGAACACATGCTGCTGTTCGCGAGCGATTACCCACATCTGCATACAAGCGATCCGCTCGCAACCGTGCTGCCGCATCTGCCCGATGCGCTGGCACGAAAAATCCGGCACGAGAATGCCTGCGATTTCTATGGGCTGGCCTAGGTTCGTCCGCTTCCGACAAAAGAGAGAAGGAGAAATTGCCCGATGGCGACCACACTCGAACGCACGACGCGGCAGGCGCGGACGAAACCGGCGATCATTGATTGCGACATCCATAACGAACTCGACTCGGAGCGCGATCTCTACCCCTTCCTGTCGGCCCGCTGGCTGGAACACCTCACGACGTACGGAATGCATGCGCCGTCGGGGGCGTATTATCCGCGCTTCACGAACCGCCGTGCGGACGCCTTTCCGCCCTCGGGGCGCGGGGCGGGATCGGAATGCGCCTTCACCTCGGTGCAACTGCTCGATGAATGGAACATTGCCTGCGGCATCCTCAATCCGCTGACCGGCGCGGGTTCCCAACTCAACCCGGAATTCGACGCCGCGCTGGCGACCGCCGTCAATGACTGGCAAGTCGCGGAATGGCTCGACAAAGAGCCACGCCTGCGCGCCTCGATCATTCTCCCCTTCGAGCACGCCGACCTCGCGGTGGCGGAGATCGAACGGCGCGCCGCCGATCCGCGCTTCGTGCAGGTGCAGTTCACCGGCCGCCCGCGCGAGCCGATGGGTCGGCGCAAGTACTGGCCGATCTACGAAGCGTGCGCCGCGCATGGCCTCGTCGTGATGTCGCACGCCTTCGGTTCCGGCGGGCAGCCGATCACCGGCTGCGGCTGGCCGTCGTTTTACATCGAGGATCATGTCGGTCCGTCGCAATCTATGCAGGCCAATCTCATCAGCCTCGTCGTCGAGGGAGTCTTTGAGCGCTTCCCGACGCTGCGGGTCGTCTCGGCGGAGAACGGCTTCGCCTGGGTTCCCTCCTTGCTCTGGCGGCTGGACAACACCGATGACCTGCTGCGTAGCGAGACGCCGCATCTCACGCGCCGCCCATCCGAACAGCTCCGCGAGCACGTCTGGTTCTGCACGCAACCCGTCGAGGAGCCGCACCGGCCGGAGGATTTGCTGTGGCTGATCGAGCAGGTCGGCCCTGACCGCCTGATCTTCGCCAGCGATTACGCCCACTGGGACTGGGACGCGCCCGACACCGCGATCCCGGCGCGTCTCCCCGACGACGTGCGCCGAAACATCTACTACAACAACGCCCTCGCCCTCTACGGCGACCGGCTC